>JACZXC010000448.1 GCA_022571825.1 Myxococcales bacterium
TGAACGGTGTCTTCCAGAAGCGCCAGGCGGCATTGGCTCTGGAAGCGAATCCGCGCGGCCGGGCGGCGCTGATGGTCCGGGAGGCGCACCTCTGGGAGGAGCGCAAGGCCGATCTGATCCGGGCGGCCGAATGCTTCGAGCGCGCCCTGGTCACCGATCCGGCCGAGCGGGGACCTCTGGCCCATCTCCGGCGAATCCACCATTCCCAGCAGCGCTGGGACCTGGTGCTTCAGATCGCCGAGGTCGAGGCGGCGCACCCTACCGTCTCGGCATCGGAGCGCGCCGCGCTGCTGGCCGATATGGGCGAGCTCTGGCTGGACCGGTTGAACGATCCCGAGGCTGCGCTGACGCAGTTCCAGCAATCCCTTTCCGAGAACCCCCACCAGGTGGGGGCCTTGGCGGGAGTCGCCCGGTCCCTCGAGGCCTGCGGCCGCGAGCGGGAGGCCGCCGCCGCCTGGGAACACGCAACACCTCGGCTCGAGGGGAGCGAGCGCACCCGGGCTCGGGTCCGGCACGCCGCGATTCTCGGGGGCGCTCTGGAGCAACCCGATCGAGCCATCGACCTCCTGCGACGCGCCTTGACCGAAGACCCCGGGAGCCTGATCGCGATCGAGGCACTGGCGCTCCAGTCCGCCGCGGTGGGTCTCTGGAGCCTGTTCGCCGACCTTCAACAGCGGCGCTTCGAGCAGACCGACGACCCCGAGCGCCGGGGCGAGATCGCCCTCGAGGCCGGCCGAGCACAGCTCGAGCACCTGCACGATCTGGAACAAGCTCAGATGTGGCTGTCGCGTTGCGTCGACCTGGCTCCCGAGGAAGGGCGCGCGTACCAGGCCCTGGCCGATATCGCTCGAGAGAACGGCGACACCGATCTGCTGTTGCGAAGCCTCGAGCGTGCCATCGAGCTGTCCGACGGCAATCCGTCGGTTGCGGCACTGCTCGAAATCGCGTCGCTCCACTCGGAACGAGGGGACGACCTGCGCGCCCTCGAAAGTCTCCAACTCGCCCTCGAGCTCGCTCCCGGCGATCCCTTGGTGGGCGATGCCCTCGCCGAGACCCTCGCAACCCTTGGACGCGACGACGAGTTGGTGGACTGGCTCGAGCGACGAGCCGAACAGGCTCCCGACGATCTCGCCCGTGCGGCGATGCTGGCGGAGCTGGGCGCCCTTCACGAAGAGCGAGTGCCCGACCCGGCGGCGGCCCGCAACGCCTACGAGCGCGCCTTCGCCAGCTGCCCGGCGGCCCAGGGCGTAGCGACCGCGCTCGAGCGCCTGTACCGCAAGCAAGAGTCCTGGGACACACTTCGCAGGTTTCTGGAGCGGGCGGGCCAGGAAGCGCCAAAGGATGAACGGATCGGCTTCCTGTGTTCGCTGGCCGAGATCCTCGATTCCCACTTCGACGACTCCACCGCCGCAGCGCATGCCCTGAACGCGGCGCTGGGCATCGACCCGAACGCGGCCTCCGCCCATTGCGCGCTCCAGGGGCTGGCAGAGACGCTGGGGGATACAGCGGCCCAGCGTACCGCCTACGAGCGTGAAGCCAGCATCGCCACCGACCCCGCGCGGCTCGCGTTTTTGCTCCCGAAGCTGGCCCGCCTATGCGAGGCCGAGAACGATCTCGAAGCGGCCCTCGAGTGGGCGAAGCGCCGGTTCGACGCGGAGCCCGACGACACCGAGGCGCTGCGCGAATGGGCCCGCCTGCTGGATCGAGCCGGGCGTGAAATGGAGATGATCGAAGCGCTCGGCCAACTCGACGCCAGGGTCGAGACGCGGGAGCAGTCGACCATCCGACGGCGGATCGGAGCCCTCCACGTCGCGGCGGGCCGCCGCGAAGAAGCGCTTCGGGCCTACGAAGCCGCTCTCGAGGTCGACCCCAACGACGTGGAATCACTGGAGATCCTCGTCGTCCAGCTCGACATCGCCAACCAGTTGGAGGACCTGGCGCGGACCCGACGCCAACTCGCCGAACTGTTGCCACCCCCGCGCAGGTCCGACTGCCTCGACGCCCTGGCCCATCTGCTTCTCGATCGTCTCGGAGATGTGCGGGGTGCCATCGCGGTGTTGACCCGATTGGCGGCCGCGGAGGGGGCCCCCGCCGACGTCGAGCAACGACTCGAGTCGTTGCTCGAACGAACCGGGGACTACGAGGCACTCGCCGAGCGCCTCCGCGCCCGCCGGGAGGCGACCGATCCCGACAGCGTCGAGGCCGCCGGCGTCTCCGAGCGGCTCGGCCGCGTGCTGATCGAACACCTCGGACGCTTCGAGGAGGCGGCGCCGATCTTCACCGAGGTTCGACGCCGAAACCCGGATTCCGCCGTCGCGCGGGATGGTCTCGAAGCGGCCCTACGGGCATCGGGAAATACCGTCGGTCTCGCAGACTTCCTGGCCGAGGAGATGGAGACGGCCGAGGATGCGTCGAGCCGCGATCGCCTCGCCCTCAAGCGCGCATCCCTCCTCCAGGACTCCAGTGACCGCGCCGACGAGGCCAGGGAAACCTATCGGGGTCTTTCCAGCGAGGCGATCGACCGCGCCATCCGCACCGAAGCCTCCCATCGCC
>JACZXC010000449.1 GCA_022571825.1 Myxococcales bacterium
GTTTGCCCTGTCGCCGGAGGGAGAGGCGGTGCTCGCCGATGAGAGCCACCCTGCCTTCGGTGCCGGCTTCTTCTCCCAGTTGCCCCAGATGCTGGCCGTCGCCGAAAAGCTGCCCGAGTCCTTCCGTACCGGACTCGGCCTTCCCTACGACGCCTTTGGGCCCGAGGGAGCCCGCGGCATCGAGCGCGGGTGTGGACCCTGGTTCCGCGCGCTGCTGGTGCCGATGGTGCTGCCCCGGATCGACGGTGTCGTCCCCGCTCTCGAGAAGGGCGTCGCCGTCGCCGACGTGGGCTGTGGCGCGGGCGTCGCGCTGATCGAGATGGCCAAGGCGTTTCCCAACTCGGAGTTTCACGGCTATGAGATCTCCCGGCACGCCCTCGATCGCGCGGAGAAGAACCGGGCGGACGCGGGCGTCGACAATCTCTCCTTTCACGATGCCGCTCTCGATCCGCTGCCCACCGAGGAGCGCTTCGCCTTCATGACCACGATCGACTGCCTGCACGACATGACGAATCCGGCCGCCGCCGTGGCCGCTATCCGTCGATCGATCCGATCCGATGGCGTCTGGCTGATCGCCGACATCAAGGCCCACGATAGCTACGAGGAAAACGTCGAGCGCAACCCGATGGCGGCCATGATGTACGGGACCTCGGTGCTGGCCTGCATGTCGTCGGCTCTCTCGGAGCCCGACGGCGCCGGACTCGGCACCCTGGGGTTCCCCGAGACGCTGGCTCGGCGCATGGCGAAAGACGCCGGGTTCACGCGGTTCGAGACCCTCGACCTGGACCATCCAGTCAACGCGTTCTACGTGGTGCGGCCCTGAGCGCAGCGGTCTCGGCGACCGCGTTCAGCGATCGTGGAAGTCGGCCTCTGGGCCGACTTCGCTCCCCCCTCTTCCGAAGGCGCCCAAGGGCGGAGGCCGCGGGAGTAGGCGGGCCCGGAGCCCGAGCGCGAGCGATCAACGAGCGAGAGACCCGGACGCCGCTAGGCGCCCGACCCGAGTGACGCCAGGGAGAGACGTCGGGCCAGGCTGCGCAGCATTTCCGCCGGCGTCAGCTCGCGGAGAACCGCGTCCACCGTCTCGGCGACGGGCGCATAGTCGCGAACCACCGGGGGACCGGAGAGTTCGACGCGCTCGCCCTCGACCTGACGGGCCAGTCCGAGGGAGCCATCTCCCGTCACCGTGACGACCCAGCGACCCTCGTCCAGGGGCCGGTAGGCCGCCTTCCCGTGGGCGGCGCGGGCGACGTCCCAATCGATGTCGATGAGCGCGGGGTCGATCACCATCCCTTCGCCCGGCGGTGTGTTCGCGTCGAAGACCCGCCGGATCCACAGCCGGCCGTCGAGGATCACGTAGTCCACGTAGATCTCGCCGCTCGGGTCGAAGGGGGTTTCCAGCGCCCGCAGTTCGCCCTCGGCGGTGCGGATCGAGACACGGAGCTTTCCGTCGTGCACCACGAGCTCGGTCACGGCCGTCCTCCGAACCGCTCGGTTGTATTGCCCGCGCAGGTGCTCGTGATCGCGTCGAAGCTCCACCAACCGCTCGCGGTAGACGTCGACTTCGATCCCTGCAACCAGCAACCGATAGGCCGAGTACACGGCGATGCCGAGCACCAGCACCAGCAGCAACGAGACGGTTCGGGCCATCATCGTCTATTCCCCCCGGACTCCAGGACTCCCCGGACGCGGCCAGACCGCGCGTCCCCTTCATCGGACGACGTTCGCGCCGGCTGAATCGGCGGGCAACCCGCGCTCGGGGCGGGAAGCACCGGGTATAATGCGCCCGGCCCTCCGCCGGGGTGGAGATGAATGCCATGAAGCGAGACGGCCCGTCGGAAACCCGGGCGGGGGACGACCCCGATTCCGGCGCCGACCCGGGTTGGGGACCGCGCCTGGAAGAGCTCGCACAGCGTCAGCGAGCGGCGCGAGCGATGGGCGGCGGCCCGAGGCTGGAAAAGCAGCGCGCCGGCGGCCGACTGGACGCCCGGGCGCGGGTCGAGCGGCTCCTCGACCCCGATTCGTTTGTGGAAATCGGCTCTCTCGCCGGCGCGTACCCCGAGCCCGGCGAGAAGCCCGCGCCCGCCGACGCCTTGGTCGCGGGGTTCGGCCGCATCGACGGCCGACCGGTGTTGGTCGGGTCCGAGGACTTCACCGTGATGGGGGGATCCATCGGACCCGCCGCGGGCGCCAAGCGCACCCGGCTGACCCAGCTCGCCGCCCAGGAGCGGGTTCCGCTGGTCATGCTGCTCGAGGGCGGGGGACACCGCATGACCAACAGCCTCCGGGGTCACGGACGCAGTCCCAACGATCTTCAGGGACTGGCCGAGCTTTCGGGCCGGGTTCCCACGGTCTGTGTCGTCATGGGCGCCTCGGCCGGTCACGGAGCACTGACCGCCCCGCTCATGGACTTCGTCATCATGGTCGAGGGGGCGTCGCTCTTCTCCGCGGGCCCTCCCCTGGTGGCCGCCGCTCTCGGCGAAAAGGTCGACAAGGAGGCGCTCGGGGGTACGCAAATTCACGTCACCCAGAGCGGGGTCGCTCACAAC
>JACZXC010000077.1 GCA_022571825.1 Myxococcales bacterium
TCGCCCGACCCCAACGAAGCTCCCTCCAAACACCCGCCCGGGCGAAGCAAGTCCCTTGAACCCCGACGGACCGACGTCAACTATTCCTGCCGGTCGCCACAAGACCGCCTGTGCAGAGGTTCCCTAGCGGGCTCAACGCGATCCGGCGGGCCCCGGTCCAGACTTGCGGGTCCCCCGGCGGGGGTGGTACCAATTCGATACCCCCTACAGTGCTGTGGAACCGCCATTCGAGCGTCCGGCGGGCGGCTATCCGCCGGGCCGATCGGCGCTTGAGGATCGCTTGCGTCTCAAGACCCTCGATCTCAACGGCTTCAAGTCCTTCGTGGATAGAACCGTCCTGCGTTTCGAGCCCGGGATCACCGCAGTCGTGGGTCCCAACGGCTGCGGCAAGTCAAATGTGGTCGATGCCATGCGCTGGGTGATGGGTGAGCAGGTGGCCCGCCGACTGCGGGGCAAGTCCATGGAGGATGTCATCTTCGGGGGCGCCGAGGGGCGCGCCGCCATCGGACTGGCAGAGGTCACCCTGACCTTCGAGAATACGGACGGCGCCGGCCCTCCCGCATTCTCCGACTACAGCGAGATCCAGATCTCCCGCCGCTTGTATCGCTCGGGCGAGTCCGAGTACCTCATCAACGGGACACCGTGCCGCCTGCGCGACGTGCAGGATTTTTTTCGTGACACCGGCATCGGGACCAAGGGCTACACCATCGTCGAGCAGGGCCAGATCGCCGAGATCGTGTCGGCTCGACCGGAAGAGCGGCGGATACTGATCGAGGAAGCGGCCGGAATCGGGAAATACAAGGCGCGACGGCGAGAGGCCGAGTCCAAGATTCAGTCCACCGAGCAGAACCTGCTGCGCGTGACCGATATTCTCTCCGAGATTCGCCGCCAGATTGCTTCGATCGAACGACAGGCGAAGAAAGCTGCCCGCTACAAACAATGGCGGGAGACGGTTCGCGTGCTCGATCTCTCCCTCGCCGCCGATGACCGCGCCGAATTGCTGGCCGAGACGAAGGCGGCGGCTCGGCGCCTCGAGGCCCTGCGTGACGACGTGACCGCCCTGGAGACACAGGTCGCCCAGCGCGAGCTCGCGACCCAGCAGAAGCGAATCGAGCGAACGGAATCGGAACTTGTGCTCAGTCAAGGCGGCGAGGTGCTGCTCGCGCTCCGTACCGAGATCAAGCATCACGAGGGCCGGATCGAGTTCGCGCGACGCGAGCGGGCACTGCTGGCGGCGACGACCGCCAACCGGGGCGAGGAGCTCGAAGGGCTAGGCAATCAGCATCGGGCGCTGGAGGGCGAGGCCCTCGAGACCGGAGATGAGCTGCGTGTCGTGGAGCGCGCTCTCGAGTCCGAGACGGAGGGACTGAATAGCGCCGAAGCCGACGCCCGGGAGGCGAGGGAACGGGTACGCGTACTCGAGTCCGAGCGCGACGACGCGATCGCCGCGCTGAGCGAGCTCGTGACTGAGATCGCACGGGGTGAGGACCGGTTGGCGGGGCTCGAAGATCGCGATGCCGAGCTCGAGGCCCGCATGCGCAGCGCCGACTCGGACCTCGAAGCCGGGCAGTCCGAGGGTTCGCGGGCAGATCGAGAGCAGCGGGATCTCGAGACCGCACTTCGCGAACTGCTGGGAGAACGCGACCGCCTGATGGGGCTTGTCCGCGCGGCTCTCGATACCCACGCTCAGGCGGTGGAGCGGGAGCGCCGGGCCGCATCGAGCCTGGCCGAGCTGCGCGAGCGCCGCGAAACGCGCCGCTCCCGGCTCGCTTCGCTGCGCGAGGTGGTCGAGCGACGAGAAGATGTCGGTGAGGGAACTCGTCACCTCTTGTGCCTTGACGAGGGCGAACGTCGCGCGCTGGGCGTGCGCGGATTGCTGCGCGACGTGCTCGAGGTCGACCCCGAGGTCGAGAGGGCGGTCGAGGCCGTGCTGACCGACCGTTCCGAGGCGATCGTGGTGGATCGAACCGAGGGAGCGGTCTCGGCCCTCGATCTGCTTCGTTCGGCTGGGGCCGGCCGCGGAATCCTGGTCGCGGTGCCGCCGGTGGAGCCGCAGGCGATCGGAATCGTTCCCCTGGGCCAGCCTCTGCTCGACCGCGTCCGGCCCCAACCGGGCTACGAAGCGCTGGCGCGTGCGCTCTTGGGGGGTGTGAACCTGGTCGAAGGACTGCGCGAGGTGCTCGAGATCTACGGCCGCGGCCGACTCCCCGCAACCTTCGTTACCCGGGCCGGCGACGTGCTCACTCCCGACGGGATCGCGCGCGGTGGCGATGACTCGGGAGCCCCGAGGGAAGGCGCGGGAACCGGATTCCTGGGCCGGATCGGGGAGATCCGCGATCTCGAGAGCGAAGTGGCGAACCTCGATGCCGAGGTCGAGGTGCGGGAGACGAAATTGCGGGAGGCCGAGGCGGCCCACTCGCGGGCCGCCGATGAGCTCGACAACCTGCGCAATCGGCATCAGACGGCTGCCCTCGCGGTCGCGCATCGCGAGAAGGACCTGGAGCGTACGTGCGAACGTGTGAAGGCCCTGAGCGAATCCCAAGAAACTCAGGTGGCGGAACGATCGGGGATGCAGGGGAGGCGTGACGAGCTGGTCGGGGACCGCGCGCGACGGGCTCAGGAGCTCGAAGAGGCGCGACTGCAGCGTGCCAACCGGCAACGCGACCTCGACGCCCTGCTGTTGCGCTTGAGCTCGGCTGTGCGCGAGGCTTCGCGGCGCGATGTCGTCGCGACCGAGCGGCGTGTCGAGCACGGGGGACGAGTCGAACGGCGCGATCGACTGGCCATGGGGCTCGAGCGCGGTCGCGCCGCGATCCGCGAGACCGGGGATTGGATCGCGCAGCGGGAGCGGGAAATCGCAGACGGGGAGGCGCGCCGCGAACAGCTGGCAGGCGAGATCAGCGACTCCCAGTCGGCACTGGAGGTCCTGCTGGGCCGGGAGGAGCGGGCCCGGGCGAGCAACGATGAGAAGCGGGACGTCTACGAGCGAGCCTCGGCGAGCCTCGGCGAGCTCGAGGAAGGTGGCAGGGATCTGCGACGTCGGGTCGAGGCCGGTCGTGGCGAGATGGGTTCGGCGGAGCTCACCCAACGCGAGACAGAGCTGCGGCTGACCCACCTGTCCGACTCGATCCGCGAGAAATGGGGGGTCGAGCTCTCCAGCTGGACGCCGCCGACGCTCGGCCCGGAACCGGTGGCTGCGCCGCCGGCGGTGGAGTCGGCGCCCGGGGAGCCCGGGGACGAAGACGAGGCCTCCCCGGCCGATGCGGCTCAAGAAGCGCGCGCCCGTGCCGAGTTGGCGCAGCGCCCCCGCGAAGAGCGAGCTCGGAAGCTGGCGGAGGCACGCGAAAGGCTTCAGAGTCTGGGTGAGGTCAACCTGGGGGCGATCGAAGAGCACGAGGAGTTGAGCGAACGCCTCCGTTTCCTCAGTGAGCAGAAGGCCGATCTGGATGGCAGCCTGGCCTCGCTCCGCAATGCCATCGCTCGCATCAACCGCACCAGCCGCAAGCGCTTCCGGGAGACGTTCGAAGCGGTGAGCAAGCGATTCTCGGAGAACTTCCCGCGCCTGTTCCAGGGCGGTCGGGCGAGCCTTTCCCTCACGGAGACCGAAGACATTCTCGACGCAGGTATCGAGATCATGGCGATGCCGCCGGGCAAGCGTCTCCAGAACGTCAATCTGCTCTCGGGCGGCGAAAAGACCCTCACGGCCCTGGCGCTCCTGGTCGCCGTATTCCAGGTGCGGCCCTCGCCGTTCTTCCTGCTCGATGAAGTGGATGCCGCCTTGGACGATGCCAATGTGGAGCGATTCAACGAGATTGTGCGCGAACTGGCGAGTGAGTCCCAGTTCGTGCTCATCACCCACAATAAGCGGACGATCGAGGCCGCCGACACGATCTACGGCGTGACCATGGAGCAGAAGGGCATCAGCAAGCTGGTGTCCGTGGCCCTGCACTAGCTCAGCCGGGCCTCGCGCTCGCCGTCTTGCAGGGGCCCGCCTTTTGCCTCCCGCGGCTGCTGGCCTTGGGCGCCTTCGGAAGCGGGGGGAGCCAAGTCGGCCCAGAGGCCGACTTCCACACTCGCTGAACGCTGTCGCTGAGACCCCCGCGGGTCCTGTTATCCTCGGCGCTCGATGACCGATCTGTGGCATGTTCTGAGCGTCTGGGCGGCGGCTCATCTTGCGGCCACCGTGGTTCTGATCCTGTCACTCCCGGTCGCGCTTCTCGTGATCGTCGAGCTCGATCGGGGCCGGCGATCGGAGCGCTCTGCCGAGGTGTCGGCCGAGGTCGCCCCGTCCGCAGCGGATCGGCGCGAGCCGGATCGGCCCGCCCCGGGTGGTTTGGCCCAGCGCCTCGGCGCTACGAGAGAGACACTCGTCGGTCGCATCGAGAGTCTGTTCGGCGGCCGCTCCGTCGACGCCGCGCTCCTCGACGAACTCGAGATGATTCTATTCAGTGCGGACCTCGGCGTATCGACCGCCGAAAGCCTGCTGTCGAGGGTGAAGCAAATGGCCGCCGGCGCTCCGGCCGAGGGCGTTCGAGGCGTGTTGCGCGCCGCCATTCTGGAAAAGCTGCGCCGGGTCGAGCCCACGGGCGGGCTCGAAAAGCGCGGCACACCCCACGTGATCCTCGTGCTCGGTGTCAACGGATCCGGCAAGACCACGACCATCGGCAAGCTCGCGGCCCGGTACCGGGACCAGGGGGACCAGGTCATCCTCGGCGCGTGCGATACGTTCCGCGCGGCGGCCACCGAACAACTCCAATTCTGGGGCGAGCGCGTGGGCTGTGAGGTGATCGCGGGTCCCTCGGGCGGGGACCCATCGGCGGTCGCCTTCGAAACCGTCAAGGTCGCCGTGGCCCGGGGCGCCGATGTGGCGATCATCGACACGGCGGGCCGACTCCAGACCCAGCGTCCGTTGATGGACGAACTCGCCAAGATGGTGCGTGTGATCGGCCGCGACCTCCGGGGCGCGCCCCATGAGACGTTGCTCGTGATCGATGCCAATACCGGACAGAACGCGATCTCCCAGGCGCGGGAGTTCACCCGGGCGGCGGGTGTCACCGGGCTGATCCTGACAAAGCTCGACGGCACGGCCAAGGGGGGTGTGATCGTGGGTCTGGCCGACGAGTTCGGCATCCCGATTCGGTACGTCGGTGTCGGCGAGGCCGTCGATGACCTGCGGGACTTCCGCGCTCAGGAGTTCGTGGAGGCGCTCTTTGAGACATAGGACCCCGAGCCCGGACCCGCCAAACTGTATGATTCGCTTTCTCGCGGGAGCCCGTGGCCGCGCTGCCGTCGGGGGGGAGGGACGGGGTGAGCCGGTACGTAATGGCCCTGGATCAGGGCACCACTTCCTCGCGTGCCATCCTCTTCGATCAGGCTGGGTCACTGGTCGCGATCGATCAGCACGAGTTCACCCAGTACTTTCCCGAGCCGGGATGGGTCGAGCACGATCCGATGGAGATCTGGGATAGCCAGCTGCGGGCCGCTCGGGGTGTCTTGGCCAAGGCCGGCGCCCGCGGCTCGGACCTCGTGGCGATCGGGATCACCAACCAACGCGAGACCGCGCTGATCTGGGATCGCGCCAGCGGCGACCCCGTGTATCGAGCGATCGTCTGGCAATCGCGCCAGACCGCGTCCATCTGCGATCAGCTGCGCTCGCGTGGCCTCGAGGCGGAGGTGCGGGCTCGCACGGGCCTCCTGATCGACGCGTATTTCTCGGGGACGAAGATTCGCTTCATCCTCGACTCGATCGACGCGGGGCAGAAACGGGCTGAGGCCGGCGAGCTGGCTTTCGGCACCGTCGACACCTGGCTGCTTTACAAGCTCACCCGTGGCCGGGTTCACGCCACCGAGTACTCGAACGCGTCAAGAACGCTCATCTACAACATCCACCAGCGCGACTGGGACGATCTCCTGCTGGAGGCGCTGCGAGTTCCCCGGGCGATGCTGCCGCAGGTGCGCGACAGCAGCGGCGTCTTCGGCCTCGCGGACCCGGAGTGGTTCGGGGCCGAAATTCCCATCGCGGGTATCGCCGGCGACCAGCAGGCGGCGCTCTTCGGGCAGGGCTGCCTCGCTCCGGGCCAAACGAAGAACACCTACGGGACCGGCTGCTTCTTGCTGATGAACACGGGTTCGGAGGCGCGGGTGTCGAACAACGGCCTGATCACGACGATCGGTTGGGGGATCGACGGACGCTTCGCCTACGCCCTCGAGGGAAGCATCTTCGTCGCCGGCGCTGCTGTGCAGTGGCTCCGCGACGGCCTGGGACTTCTGGCGAATGCGGCGGAGTCCGAAGCGGCGGCGCGCTCGGTAGACGACACCGGCGGCGTGTACCTGGTGCCCGCCTTCGTGGGCCTCGGGGCCCCGTATTGGGATGATCGCGCCCGGGGAACCCTGGTGGGGCTCACCCTTGGGACGACCCGTGAGCACGTCATCCGCGCCACCCTCGAGGGGATCGCGTACCAGACCCGCGACGTGGTCGAGTGCCTTCAGGCCGACTCGGGCCTGCCCCTGGAGACGCTGCGCGTCGACGGCGGAGCCTCTCAGAACGACTTCCTGATGCAGTTCCAGGCGGACATCCTGGGCGTTCCGGTTCAGCGTCCCGCCGTGCTCGAGGTGACGGCGATGGGAGCGGCGGCCCTCGCGGGTATCGCCGTGGGCTTCTGGCAAGACGCTTCGGAGATCGAGGCGAGCGACGCGGGAGGCCGTCGGTTCGAGCCCTCGCTGAGCGCCGACCGCCGCGCTTCTCTCTATGCCGGCTGGAAGCGAGCCGTGGAGCGCTCACGGGATTGGGTTCAGGAAGACTCAGTGCGGGAAGAGGGAGACGCTTGACCGGACCGGTGTCCCCTCGCCCTTGGCGCCCCCGAGTCATCGCCCATCGCGGTGCGTCGGGCACCCTTCCGGAGAACACGCTGCCCGCCTACGCGCTGGCCGTCGAGCAGCGGGCCGACATGATCGAGATCGATCTCCACCGCACCCGCGATGGAGCCGTCGTCATCGCCCACGACGAAGGGCTCGAGCGGCTCGGGGGTCGGGGAGAGATCGCGGACGCCACTCTCTCGGAGGTTCGCGATCTCGATGCCGGAAACGGGGAACGCGTTCCCACGTTGGACGAGGTGCTCGATCGCTTCGGCACGCAGATCCCGTTCAATCTCGAGTTGAAACGGGGGACCCGAGCGGACTATCCGGGGCTCCCGGCCGCGGCGCTCGAGGCCGTGGAAACCCGCGACCTGCTGGGCCAGACCCTCTTCTCCTCGTTCTACGACTCGGTCCTGAGCGGAGTGCGCGGGGCATCCCGGGCGGCGCGGATCGGTCTGCTGCTCTCCCCCCGAGATCCCAGTCGCGCCTTTGAGCGCGCCCGTGCGGTGGGGGCCGAGGCCCTGAACCCGTGGATCGGGCTGGCCCGACGGGAACTGATCCAAGAGGCCCACGCTGAGGGCCTCGCGGTCTACGTATTCACCGTGGACGCCGAGGAGGACATGCGCCGGCTCCTCGACCTCGGGGTGGACGGTCTGTTCACGAACCATCCGGATCGGCTTCGAGCCCTCGTCGGGCCATCTGAGGGCAATTCCACCCAAAGAGTCGAATGAATCAAACAAAACACTGTTTTATTTGATGTATTAGGGCTATTCGTTTGACAAATATCGGTCCTATACCGTATTCATATGGTCTATTTTAGAAGATCACAAATGAAGTTCAGCCGAGTCGCGCCCGAGTTCGATGCTACCGATCGCGCCATCCTCGAGCTGCTGCAGGAGGACTGCAAGCAGGCCCTCTCCGCCATCGGGCAGAAGGTCGGCCTCAAGGCTCCGGCCGTGCTCGAGCGCATTCACAAGTTTGAGGAAGCGGGCGTCGTGGTCGGCTATGTCGCGTTGCTCGACGCGCGCCGCCTGGGCAAGGACGTCACCGCCTTCATCGGCGTTACCACGGAACAAGCCGGCGTCATCGCCGGCCTGGAGCGCCAAGTCGCGGCCCTCGTCGATGTGTTGGAGTGTCATCACGTGACCGGGGCCCACACCCTGATGCTCAAGGTGAAGACCGTCAACACGGAGACCCTCGAAGAGCTGATCGAAAGTATTCGGTCCTTCGACGGGGTGGCCCGCACCGAGACCATGGTGGTGCTGTCGACCCACACCGAGAGGTCTCGGATCAGCCTCCACGACAGCGGCGAGTTCGAGACGGGGCAGACCCGACGAAGCAGCGGTCAGCGACGCCGCAGGTCGGGCTCATGAGGTTCGACCCGACCCGACCGACCCGACCGACCCGACCGACCCGACCGACCCGACCGACCCGACCGACCCGACCGACCCGACCGACAGGGCGCCCCGCCAGACAGGGCCTCTACGACCCCACCCTCGAACACGACGCCTGCGGCGTCGGTTTCGTCGCCAACATCCAAGGCGACAAGAGCCACGAAACCATCCACCGGGGCATCGAGGTGCTCGTCCGTCTGGAGCATCGCGGCGCGTGCGGCTGCGATCCCGAGACAGGGGACGGGGCCGGGGTTTTGATCCAGCTGCCCGATCGCTTCCTGCGGGGCGAAGCGGAGAAGCTCGGCATCGCTCTTCCGCCGGCCGGTGGCTTTGCGTCGGGCATGGTCTTCCTCGCGGTCGACGAGGCCGACCGCGCCTGGCAGGAGGCGACCTTCGAGGGGGCGGTGGCCGACGAGGGGCAGCGCTTCCTCGGCTGGCGCGACGTACCCCACGACTCCTCGCGGATCGGATGGCTGGCCCGGGACACGATGCCCGTGATCCGACAGGTGTTCGTCGGCGCCGCCGACGGCCTCGATCAAGACGCCTTCGAGCGCAAGCTCTACCTGATCCGACGCGTGTTCGAGAACGCAGCGCGACAGCGCGACGCCTTCTTCTGCGTCCCGAGCCTCTCCAGCCGCACCTTCGTGTTCACGGGAATGCTGATGGCGAGCCAGATCGAGTCCTTCTATCCGGATCTGACCGACTCCGCCGTCGAATCGGCGCTCGCCCTGGTCCATTCCCGCTACAGCACGAACACCTTCGGCGCCTGGGACCTGGCCCAGCCGTTCCGCTACCTGGCCCACAACGGCGAGATCAATACGCTGCGTGGAAACCGCAACTACATGCACGCCCGCGAGGGCACCCAGCGCTCGGACCTGTTCGGAGACGACCTCGCCAAGCTCTATCCCCTGATGCGGGAGGGCGCCAGCGACTCGGCGCAGTTCGACAACGCGCTGGAATTCCTGTGTCTCACGGGACGCGAGCTGCCCGAAGCGATGCTGATGATGATCCCGGAGGCGTGGGAAAATCACACGGCGATGAGCGATGAGCTGCGCGCCTACTACGAGTACCACTCGTTCCTGATGGAGCCGTGGGATGGCCCCGCCTCGATCGCCTTCACCGACGGGCGCAAGATCGGCGCGGTGCTCGACCGCAACGGACTCCGTCCCGCGCGTTGGATCGTCACCCGGGACGGCTTCGTCGTCATGGCCTCCGAGGTGGGGGTCCTGGACGTCGCGCCCGAGAATGTGCTCCGGAAGGGGCGCTTGCAGCCCGGGCGCATCTTCGTCGTCGATCTGGAGCAGGGTCGCATTGTCGAGGACGAGGAGATCAAGGCCGACTACGTGGCGCGCCGGCCCTATCGCGCGTGGGTGGACGAGAATCGCATCAAGCTCTCGGATCTGCCCCCGGCGCAGGTGCCCGCGGAGCACCGAATCGATCCAGAGCTGCGCTTCCGCCTCCAGCAGGTCTTCGGGTACACCAGCGAGGATCTCAAGTGCCTGATCGCGCCGATGGTCGCGGATGCCAAGTGGGCCATCGGGTCGATGGGCGATGATGCAGCGCTGGCGTGCCTCTCCGACCGGCCGCGCATGCTCACCCACTACTTCAAGCAGCTCTTCGCGCAGGTGACCAACCCGGCGACGGACTCGAT
>JACZXC010000450.1 GCA_022571825.1 Myxococcales bacterium
AGCCGAAGCCGAACGGAGGCGGGCCCCTGCAAGGCAAGGCCGACGGCCGCGCAGTGAGCCGAAGGCGAACGGAGGCGGGCCCCTGCAAGGGGTCGCTTTACTTCGCCGCCGCCCCCCTCTTCCGCAGGCGAGCGAAGCGCCGGAGCGCGAGCGATCAGCGAGCGGGAGGCCCGGCCTAGCTGGCGATCAACAACCGCAATCGGTTTCCCACGCGCTCGGCGTAGTCGGCCAGGTCGGCCACCCAATTGATCATCTGGTACCAGAACACCGTGCCCACGCCCAGCGACTCTTCCATTCGGAAGAGGCGGCGCCGCGCCCGCTCGGCCAATACGTCGGTTTCGCTCTCGAGACGCGCTAGCTCGCCGATCATCTCCTCGACCCGGGCAACCTCTCGCCCCCGAAAGCCCGTCTCGAGCAGCGTGTCCAACTCATCGATGATGCGCTCGGCCTGATCGCAGGCCGCGAGCACCCGGCGCACGAGTTCGAGCAGGGGCTCGGCCAGATCTTCGGGGACGTGCATCGACCGCTGATCGGCGAGCTCAGCGATGTCCTGGGCCACATCGGCGATGGAGTCCTGGAAGTCGAGAATTTCGAGCATGTCCCGACGCTCCACGGCCAGGAACAGGCGCTTGGGCAGGTGACTCCGGATCTCGTTTTTGATGGCGTCGGCCTCGTGTTCCAGCCGGTCGATGTCGGCACGTCGCGCGGCCAGCTCGCCCGTCTTGCCCGCGACCATGTCCTCGAAAAGCGGAAGCACCTGACGCGCACAAGCGACGGCCGCCTTCATGTGCTGTTGCATCGGCCGAATCGGCGAACGGCCGAACAGGTTCGCCATGAATGCCATCGCAAGACCCCCTAGGAACCGAGCAGTCCCTTGAAGAAGTAGAAGAAGAGGACCGAGAGCAGCGCGGCGATCGGCAGCGTCGCCAGCCAGGAGACCAGGATGCGGCCCACCACGCGCAGGTCCAGGGCCCCGATTCCCCGTGCGACCCCCACGCCGAGCACCGCGCCCACGAGAATGTGGGTCGTCGAAACCGGGATGCCCAACCGCGAGGCCAGAACGATTGTGATCGCCGCGGCGAGCTCCGCCGCAAAGCCCCGGCTCGGAGTGAGCTGAGTGATCCGCCGTCCGATCGTCTCCATCACACGATAGCCCCAGGTGGCGAGGCCGACCACGATCCCGACGCCGCCGACGATGAGCATCCAGGGTGCCACGGTCGCCTGGCCCGCAAACTCCTGCCCCTGGGTGATATTGAACACCGTGGCGAGGGGCCCGATGGCATTGGCCACGTCGTTGGAGCCATGGGCGAACGCAATGGCGCAAGCTGTCCAGATCTGCAGCACCGCGAAAACTCGTTCCACACTCCCGAAGCGCGCGTCGCCTGTCGCATCGGCGACGGTGACCGGGACGCGCCGCAGGAAGAATCGACCCACGACCGCTGCCACGACTCCCAATCCGACCGAGAGCAAGAGCGCTGCGGGGAAATCGAAGTCGAACCCGATGTTCTTGAGGCCCTTGAAGAACGTGACCAACCCGATCACGAAGCCCACCGCAAAGAAGAACCACGGCCCCCAGCGCCGGACCTCGTCGACCGGCCGATCGCGGTCGAGGATGAGGGTCCGAATCAGCTGGAAGATCAGGAACGCGAGGACTCCCCCCATGATTGGCGAGGTCACCCAGGACACGGCGATCTGGAGCACTTTGCCCCAATTGACCGCCTCGACGCCGAGCCCGACCGCACCGAAGCCGACGATCGCCCCCACGATCGCATGGGTGGTGGAGATGGGCATGCCCAGACGCGTCGCCGCGAGGAGTAGGGTGCCGGCCGCAGCCAGTGAACCCAACATGCCGTAGAGAACCAGCTGCGGATCCGCCGAAGCGACCTCGATATCGAGGATGCCCTTTCGCACCGTGTCGGTGACGTGGCCACCCGCGAGGAACGCCCCCAAGAACTCCATAATTCCCGCGACGATGACTGCCTGACGAATCGTGAGGGCGCCCGATCCGACGCTGGTACCCATCGCGTTGGCAAAGTCGTTGGCGCCGATATTCCACGCCATGTAGAGCGCGAGACCGCCGGCGATCCACAGCGTCGGATCCACGCCACAGACAGATGCGTCCACTGCACCCCCCCGGCAAGGATCGCCCGGATGCGGCGCAATTAGCACCGCCGCAGAAGAGTAACAAGGCAGGGCACGGGATGGATGCGCGGGCCCCGATGAGAAGTGCCCGGCGAGCAAGCCCGTCGGGCACTTCGCCGTCCCCTTCCCACGAATCCGCCACCCCGAGCACGAATGCCTGGCGCGGCCTCGGGCTGGACGGCGGAGCCCGGACCTGCAACCTACGCCCGAGGCCGATCTCCCGTCAAGCACGACCCCAGAAAGTCCGTCCCCCAGGGAGCGCGCTCAGCGAGCGCGACCCTCGATGAGGAAGTCGGCCTGGGCGTTGAAGCCGCCGCTTCGACTCTTGAATCGCGCCTCCAGGGTATAGATTCCCGAGGCGGCAGCCTTGGGGAGGGTG
>JACZXC010000451.1 GCA_022571825.1 Myxococcales bacterium
GAGGCTGGGTCTCGAAGGCGCGCTTGAGCATGCGCTTGGACGAGGCGACTCCGGCAGCGTCGTGAACGGATCCTCGCGCCGCGTAGGCCGTTCCCTCGAGCTGGGCCAGGAGATCGCCGATCAGGATGGGGAAGCCGTGATATTCGGCATCCCGGCCGTCGAGGCTGGTCTTGGTTCGCTGGCCGAGCGCGGTGGTCGCGGTCATGTGACCTCCGGTCTCGCCAAAGACCCCGTTGTTCAGCAGCACACACGTCACTGACTCGCCCCGGGCCGCCGTGTGGATCACCTCCTGAAGGCCCTCGTTCACCATGTCTCCATCCCCCTGCAGGGTGAAGACGAGGGCCTCGGGGCGCATGCGCTTGGCCCCAGTCGCAACCGAGGGGGCACGCCCGTGTAGAGCCTGGATCAGGTCGACGTCGAGGGAGGTGGAGAAGGTCGTGTAGCAGCCGATCCCGATCACCCCGATGCTCCGGGTCGCCGCGTCGAGCTCCTCGATCACCTCGAGGAGCATTCGGACGACCAGCGGCTCGCCGCAGCCCGGGCACAGGTTGTGGTTCTCATCGAGCAGAAGGCGGGGCTTGATGTCGCCAACCTGTCGGGACGGTTGGCTCGGCGGATCCGCGCTGGGCAACACGATTCGCTCTCTCATCTTCCCTCCTTCCATGCGTTCTCGATCCGGTCGCAGATCCGCTCCGAGTCCAGGAGTGAGCCGACCCCGAATCCGGCGACGTCGGTGGAGATGCCGCCGATCGGCACGACGGGGACACGACCCAGAACCGCGAGTCGGACGTCGTCGATCATCTGGCCGGCGTTCAGCTCGAACACCGCCAACCGCGCAGCGCCCTCAACGGCGGCGGCGAGCTCGCGGGCGGGAAAGGGCCACAGCGTAATCGGACGCAGGGTGCCGACCCGTAGCCCCCGCTTTCGCAGCGCGCGAACGGCGTGGCGGACGAAACGCGCCGCGGTGCCAAAGGCCACGACGATCAACTCGGCGTCTTCCGTGAACTCCGATTCGACGCGAACCTCTTCCCGCGCGATCGCCTCGTGCTTCTGCTGCAATCGCTGCCAGAAGGCCTCGGGATCGATCTCGGAGCTCCCCTTCTCGAAGCCCAGGGAGTTCACCACCCGCGAGCGCCCGGTGCCTCCCAGGGTGCCGTCCACCGCCCAGTCTTTGTCGGGCAGTGAATCGAAGGCGAGGGGTGTCACGTCGACCGCCTCGGAGGTGTGGGCGAGTACGTAGTCGCCGTAGATGAGAACCGGGTTCCGCCAACGATCCGCCAGGTGGAACGCGAGCTGCGTCAGCTCCACGGCCTCGTGGAGGTCCATGGGCGCCAGCACGATGTGGCGGTAGTCGCCGTGGCCTCCGCCGCGGGTCGACTGGTAGTAGTCCGCCTGTCCCCGGGACATGTTGAACACCACCAGGGGGAGCTCGGCACGGGTGATCTCCGACAGCGATTCCTGCATCAGACTCAGCCCCTGTCCGGTCGAACCGGTCGCCGATCTGGCTCCGGTGGCGACGGCGCCCCAGGCCATCCCGACCGCCTCCAGCTCGCTCTCGGCGTTGACGCAGGTGCCTCCGGTCTCCGGCAGCCTTCGCGCGAAGCACTCGAGCACTTCGGTGAAAGGCGTCATCGGATATCCGGCGAAGAAGCGGCAGCCGGCGGCGATCGCCGCTTCGGCGATGGCCTCGGACCCCTCCATCAGGCGCCGCGTCATCCGGACCCCTCGTGCTCGACGGGAGTTTCGAACTGGTAGACCGCGAACACGAAATCGGGACACACCAACAGACAGGCGCCACATCCGGTGCAGCCGGGGGTGAGCTCCGGATAGCGAAGGCCCAACTCGTTGACCGCGTTGGACATGGCCAACACCTGCGGTGGACAGGCCGGGATGCACAACTCGCACCCCTTGCAGCGCGCGGTGGCGATGGTGACCGTTCCGCGACTCGTGATGGTCTCGTCGGTCATGACTCCGCCGCCGGCCAGGCCGGGACCGCACCCAGAGGCGCGGCATCGAAACCGGCTCGCAGGGCCTTGGCGTTGGTCTGCACGTGCTGCTTTCGATAGGGCGGCAGGGACTGTTCCATCGCCCGAATCAGGGAATCGAACCCGACCAGGCCCGTGACGGCGGCATAGGCGCCGATCAACACCATCGCGGCAGACAGAGGGCTGCCCACCCCCGCTGCCAGCTCGGTGGCGGGCACGTCGATCACGCGCTGGGCCTCCCGATCGAGGCGGCCCTCGAACAGCGTGGAATTCACCAGGACCAGGCCGCCCGGCCGCAGCTTCGAGCCCACGGATTCCCAGTATTCGTGATGCATCGCCACCGCCGACCAGACGTGGGAGACGATCGGCGGCGCGGAGATGGGTTCGTCGCCCACGACCAGGGTCGATTCGGTGGAACCGCCGCGCATGGCTCCGCCGTAGATGCCGAACATCAGGACGTGACGGTCCTCGAGGGTCGCCGCGCGGGCGAGCACCTGGGCGCCGAGCTGAATCCCCTGCCCGC
>JACZXC010000078.1 GCA_022571825.1 Myxococcales bacterium
TGCAACCGGCCGAGAAGTGGATGCTCCGGCAGCCCGGGGTGCACGGTCTGTTCGCCGGCGTCGGGGTCTCGGGTTCCGACGGCCCGGGTAGCGTGAACAACGCGATCTTCGTGGCGATGCTGAAGCCCCAGGCCGAGCGCGAGCGCAGCGCCCACGAGCTGATGGCCGCCGCCCGGGACGCCCTGGGGAACATCCCCGGGCTCGACGCGAGGGTCTTCGACCCCTCGCAGTTCTTCGGTGGCGGCGGATCGGGTGAGTTCGAGTTCAACATCCGCGGCAACATCGAGCTCGCCGAGCTCGACTCCCTGGCGAACCGCTTCATGCGAGATCTCGAAAGGCGGCCGGGCTTCGTCGATCTCAACAAGAGCCTCAAGATGGGGCTTCCCGAGGTGCGCATCATCCCGAATCGCGAGAAGGCCGCGGCCCTGGGCGTCAGTGCCGATGCGATCGCGACGGTGGTTCAGGCCTCGATCGGTGGCCTCGACATCGGAAAGTTCAAGTCCGGCGGACACCGCTACGACATCCGGTTGCGCCTCGAGGCGGACCAGCGTGCGGACCCGGAGTCGATCGAGCGTCTCTACGTGCGCTCGAACACCGGCGGGGTGGTCGAGCTCCGCAACTTGGTCGAAGTGAAGACCGGCGCCGCGCCCTCAAAGATCACGCGCCAGGACCGCATGCGCAACGTGACCGTGGCAGCAAACCTGGAGGATCTGCCGGTGGGCGCCGCGATCCAGCAGGTTCGCGACCTGGGCCGCGAAATCCTGCCGGAGGGGACGAACCTCAGCTTCGCGGGCAGCGCCGAGGCCTTCCTGGAGAGTATCCAACAGTTCATGCTCGCGATCGGCCTGGCGGTGCTGGTGATCTACATGCTGCTCGCCGCCCAGTTCGAAAGTCTCGTCCATCCCCTGACCGTCATGCTCGCGCTCCCGCTTTCGATGGTAGGCGCCCTCGGGGCCCTGCTGGCGGCGGGAATGACGATCAACCTGTTCAGCCTGATCGGCATCCTGCTGCTCTTCGGACTCGTGACCAAGAACTCGATCCTGCTGGTCGACTTCGCCAACCAGCTACGGCGCGAGGGAATGGACAAGGTCGAGGCCATGCGTCGGGCGGCGCCGATCCGGATGCGCCCGGTGCTGATGACCGCGTTCTCCATGATCTTCGGGGTGCTGCCCGCAGCACTGGGAGTGGGCCCCGGCTCGGAGTCGCGCCAGCCCATGGCCGTGGCCACCGCGGCGGGGATGTTCTCGTCGACTCTGCTCACGCTGCTCGTGGTGCCGGTCTTCTACCTGGTCATCGACGACGCCACCGACTGGGTGAGGCAGCGATGGCGCGCCCTCCGCGGCGCCGGGTTGCGCACCGAGCCGACGGTCCTCTAGTCCGGCTGGGCCTCGCGCTCGCCCGTCTTGCAGGGGCCCGCCTCCGTTCGCCTTCGGCTGACTGCGCGGCCTTCGGCCTTGCCGCTCGCGTTCGGGCTCCGGCACTTCGCTCGCCTTCGGGAGAGGGGGGAGCGAAGTCGGCCCAGAGGCCGACTTCCACGCTCGCTGAACGCTGTCGCTGAGACCGCTGCGCGGCGGCCGACTCTCGAGTCAGCCTCCTAGCCGCGACTCCCGGATCACAAGCGCAGCGGAACCCGAGCGTAGCCGCGGACGGTACTGGTGTGGACCATCTCGAGGCCGTCCTCGATGATCTCCCAGCTGGGAAAGCGGCGGAGCGTTTCTTCCAGCGCGACGCGCCCCTCGAGGCGGGCCAGCGATGCGCCCAGGCAGAAATGGATGCCGAACCCGAGGGAGAGATGCCGATCGATGCGGCGACTCACGTCCAGCCGATCGGGCTCTTCGAACTCGCGTTCGTCGCGGTTCGCCGACGCGGTGAGCAACGTGATCTTCGAGTCTTTGGGAACGACGGTGCCGTAGTACTCGACTTCGCGGGTGACCCATCGCCCCTGGACCGGAGAAGGCGCTTCGTAGCGAAGGATCTCCTCGACTCCGTTCGGGATCAGGCCGGGCCTCTCGACGAGCTTGGCCCGCTCGCCGGGGTTGCGCGCCAGCAGCGTCGCCGTCCAGCCGAGCAGTCGCGCCACGGTCTCGTTCCCCGCCGCCGAGATGAGTATGAAGAAGGCGTGGAGCTCGGAGTCGCTGAGCCGCCGCGTGGTGCCGTCACCCTGCTCGAGCTCGGCCTGCACCAGCTCGCTCATCACGTCGTCGCCGGGACGGCGCCGCCGCGCGTCGATGTGCTGCTGCCAGTACCTGAAAATTTCCTTGGAGGCGTCGCGGGCCGCCTGGCTCATTCCCGTCTCGCCGGGCTCACGATGCAGCGCGTAGTCGCTCCAGATGCGGAGCTGGTCCTGGTCCTCGTCGGGTGCACCCAGGAGCGAGCTGATCACCATGACCGGCAGCCTGGCGCCGAAGTCGGCCACGTAGTCGAAGCCACCGGAGCCGATAAAGGGGTCCAGGATACCGGCGCACAGCTCACGGATTCGCCCCTCGAGCTCACCGACTCGGTGACGCGTGAAGGTGCGGCTCACGAGCTTGCGAAAACTGGTGTGCCGGGGCGGATCCATGAAGATCATGGGCGGGTCGGCCATGGGCTCGTCCATGAGCTCGATCACGGTGCCCCGGGCGGAGCTGAAGGTCTCGGCGTCGAGGCTCGCCTCGAGCACATCGTCGAATCGGCTCAGCGCCCAGAAATGATGCTGCTCGTTGTAGTAGATCGGGGCTTCGTCGCGCAGGCGCTTGAAGATCGGATACGGATCGGCGTCGATCTCGTAGTCATAGGGGTCGTAGACGAGGTCGGCGGTCGTCACGGTTAGCGAACCTTCCGGAAGAAGCTCCGTATGTCCTCGACCAGAGCCTCGGGCTCCTCGAGCGCCGCGAAGTGCCCTCCCCGGGGCATCTCGGTCCACTGTCGCACGTCGAAGTGCGCCTCGGCCCAGCGGCGCGGCGGCCGGATGATCTCCTTCGGGAAGATGGCGCACCCGGTCGGGACTTCGACCTTCGCGTCGGCGGCGCTGAAGCGACCGCTGCGAAACGACTCGAAATAGAGTCGCTCGGACGAGTTGATCGTTTGGGTCACCCAATAAATCATGATGTTGGTGAGCAGCTCATCCTTGGTGAAGCTGCGCTCCACGTCGCCGTCGCAGTCGCTCCAGGCCCGGAACTTCTCGACGATCCACGCCGCCAGTCCAGCGGGGGAATCGTTGAGGCCATAGCCCAATGTCTGGGGCTTGGTGCCCTGGATCTGCGCGTACCCCGAACCCGACTTCTGATACTCACCCATGTCGGCAAGGCCCTTCAGCTCCTCGGGCGTCAGACCTTCGGTGGGATTCTTCTCGCCGGTTGGGGGGCCCGCGACCACCATGTTCAGGTGGATCCCCGCCAGGTGAGCGGCGTCGACGAGGGCCAGCTGTGTTGTCACCAGCGACCCCCAGTCGCCCCCCTGGGCTCCGTATCGCGTGAAGCCCAGTCGCTCCATCAGCCGCGCCCAGGTCTCGGCAATGCGCCGCACGTCCCAGCCGCGTTCGAGGGTCGGCCCCGAGAAGCCGTAGCCGGGGAGGGAGGGACAGACCACATCGAAGGCATCCTCGGCGCGCCCGCCCTGGGCTTCGGGGTCCGCCAATCCGTCGATGACCTTGTGGAACAACCAGACGCTCCCGGGCCAACCATGGGTCAATACCAGCGGCAGGGCGCCCGCGACCGGGGACCGCCGTCGAATGAAATGGATGGGCTGACCCTCGATGCTCGTCCGGAAATGATCGAAGCGGTTGAGCCGCGCCTCTTGGGCGCGCCAGTCGAACTTATCGCGCCAGTACGCGCAGAGCTCCATCAGGTAGGCGCGGTCGGTGCCGTAGTCCCATCCGGAGCCCTCGATCTGATCGGGCCAGCGCGTCCGCGCCAGTCGCTGGCGCAGGTCGACGAGAACCTCCTCCTCGATACGGATCTGGAAGCGCTCGATGCTCTCGCTCACGTTGAACCCTCGTGCTCAAATGAAGCGGGGCCGAGGCGCTCGCGCCCCGGCCCCAGCTCAAACGACCGCCGCGGGTCTAGCGACCCTTCGTGAGGCGGCCGACGTCGATGAAGCGACGGATCTTCCCCCGGTTCTTGAGCGGGACGCCGTTGCGGTCCCAGAACTCGATCCGGTTTCCGGTACCGGTCTGAACGTTGGCGATGGTGTCGCTCACGATCATGAGATCCCGGGGTGAGGCGATTCCCTCCCAACCCGTGTACCAGGGACCGACCAGGGACTCGTCCTCGCTCCAGCGCTTGTTGTGCCAGATGATCTTCCAGAGTTCCCCCTTCCGATCGTAGGCGAAGGAGAAGGCCGAGAGCAGGGTCTGCTTGTCGATGTAGATATCCTTGTGGTGATACGGATGATCGGCGTTCTTGGGAACCATCCGCACCACGAAGACGTCTCGCAGCTCCCATCGGTCGTCGGCGTAGGACAACCCGTAGGGTCCGAAGTTGTGGTCCTCTCCGTACGGGTACGCCTGCACCCTCGAGTTCATGGGCGCGAGAACCTGCCTTTCGCCGAGACAGGTCCACTCGTACTGGGGAACGATCCCAGCAAAGCTGAAGAGATCGTCGAAGGTGAAGTCAGTACCGGCCACGGCGTCGGTGCGCTGGGCCGAAGAGATGCGGCGCACCCTCCGGAGGGTCGGTACGTAGACCCAGGTGTCGTCGTTCTTGGCGTCCTCCTTCGGTCCATCCGTGCTCTTGTAGCGGTAGGAGAGAAGCATGATGCCGCGGGCGTCGAAGGGCGCGTCCACCGTCACGCCGAAGGCGTTCTTGCGCTTCTCGCCCCGGAAGATGTTCCCGTCGTTCTCGTCGAGATACTGGGACTCCGGCCGGTGCGACAACACGACGGTGCGTGCCGTCCCCTTGTAATACAGCGGAAGCTCCTCACCGCGGTCCCAGTAGGAATAGAAGAAGCTGGCGGCGCTCCCGGATCCGTCCCACGCGTAATCGAAATCCCACATGATCTTGAGGCCCGCCTGGGGGTCACCCAGGCAGTCGATCTCGTCGACGGGGAAGGGCTGGCCGGCGGTGTAGTTCTCCAGGCTGCTGCCCGGCCCGATCCGCGCCTGCCCTCTGAAGCGCTCAGTGGCGGCCAGGTACTCGGCCGCCGGTGAATAGTCGAAGTTGGTGGGCCCGATCTCGAGCTTCATCCCCTCGTAGAAGAACATGTCCCGGTTGTCCCAGAACTCCTCGGGCAGATAGGGGCGAATCTTGTCGATGGCGTCGAGACTGATGACGTCCCCTTCCTGGAACTGGGGAACCATGGTGCCGGCGTCCTCCGCCTGACCCCAGACCGGCTGGGCGAGAGTCAAGACGGCGAAAAATGCCAAGAATCGAAGCGGGCGCGCGCGCATCGCGGACCTCCTGTGAACGTCCGAATCAGCCGGTTGCGGAGAGCCGCCGCCCGGACGGTGAGCCTCTTTCCAGGGCGACGGCTGCAGTCGCCGACACCCCGGACAGCGGGAAAAGCACGGAGAACAAGCCACCCTACTATATTCCAGGCACAGCCATCAAACACCGGTGACGCCCCCCTGGGGGGCACCCCATGGACCGGAGCCCCGCACGAGAATGACCCCCCTGTGCGCGGAAATCACCGATGGCCGGGGCTTTGGGGGAGCCCGGATCCGTCCGAGCCGATCTGGCGAAACGCGTCGACGACCTCGGGTGGAGCCTGGACCAGCTCGATCAGGACCCCTTCACCCCCGATCGGCGCTGCGTCACTGCCCCGAGGATGGATGAAACACACGTCGTGACCGGCGGCGCCTCGGCGAATGCCCCCGGGCGCGAAGCGCACCCCCCGCTTCTCGAGCCACTCGGTCGCCGCGCGAAGATCGTCGACCCACAGGCCCACGTGGTTGAGGGCAGGTTCGTGCACCCGGGGCCGCTTCTCGGGGTCGATGGGTTGCATGAGATCGACCTCGACGCCCAGGGGGCCCGAGCCGGCGATCGCGATGTCCTCGTCCACGTTCTCCGACTCGTCACGGAAGTTTCCGACCGGGGTGAGACCCAGCAGGTCGATCCAGAGCCTGCGCAGAAGACTCTTGTCGCGGGCGCCCACGGCGATCTGCTGGATGCCGAGAACCGAGAAGGGTCGATCCGACACAAAACCTCCGCGCCTTGGCTCGGGCGAGCCCAGTCGAGGATAACCGAGCACCGGCTCGGTCCTTTCTACCCGCCTCCGTGAAAGCCTCGGGCGAGCAGGTAGTGCTCCGCGCTGCCCTTGCGGGTCGCTGCAGGGCGCAGGGCTCGGGTCGTCTGAAAGCCGCGGCGGATGCGGTGCTCCACGATCTGGGCCTCGGGGCCGTCGAGCACCTTGAGCAGCAGGTTTCCGCCCGGCGCCAGCAGCACCGGCAGCAGCGCCTCGATCGCTTCGAGCAGCGCCTGTTCACGGGCCCGGTCCCTGGCTCGAACACCGGTGAGCTTGGGCGCTGCGTCGGACAGCACGACATCGGCGCGGCCCCCCAGCTCGTCCAGCATCCGCGCCGGCACCACCGCATCCGTGAGATCAGCACACAATGCGACCACGTTTTGATTTCTCAGCGCCGGTTCGATGGGCGCAACGTCCACGCCCACGACGCGGCCGGACGGCCCGACGGCGCGTGCCGCTACCTGCAGCCAGCCTCCGGGCCAGCAACCCAGGTCGATCACACGGTCACCGCGGCGCAGCAATCCCTGGGACTTCTGGATCTCTTCGAGCTTGTAGGCGGCACGAGACCGAAAGCCCTCGCGCTTGGCGCGTCGATGAAAGCTGTCCTTGCGCTGGTAATGCCCCACGATTCGCACCCGCATTGAAGCGCGCGCAGCGAGCGGCAAGGCCGAAGGCCGCGCAGTGGTCTCAGCGACAGCGTTCAGCGGGCGTGGAAGTCGGCCCAGGGCCGACGTCGCACCCCTCTCTTCCGAAGGCGCCCGAGGTCCAAGGCCGCGGGAGACAAAGGACCGGCCCTCTGCAAGGAAGGCGAGCGCAGTCGAAAGAACTAGCCGTGGACCGTCGGTCGGACGCGCACGATTCCGTTGAGGTGACCCGGCACCGACCCGCGAACGAACAACAGGCTCCGATCGGCGTCGACCTCGACCACTTCGACGTTGAGGCTCGTCACTTGGCTATTGCCCATGCGTCCCGGCATCTTCATTCCCTTCAGAACCCGACCCGGGTAGGAGCCGGCACCGATGGCGCCGCCATGACGCGTCGCCTCGTGGGTTCCGTGGGTCCTGCGCATGACGGCCATGTTGTGGCGCTTGACCACACCGGCCGTGCCCCGGCCTTTGGAGATACCGATCACGTCGACGCGCTGGCCCTTGTCGAAGATGCTCACGGTGATCGACTCGCCCACCTCATGGGCCAACGCCTCTTCCGGGGTGACGCGACTCTCCGCGAGACGGCGAGCGGGGGCGGCATTGGCCTTGCGAAAGTGACCGGCCAGCGGACGCGTCGTCTGCGAGGCGCGACGTTCCCCAAACGACAATTGCAACGCGGTGTAGCCGTCCTTCTCGAGGGTCTTCTTCTGAACCACCGAATTCCGGCCAGCCTCGAGAATCGTTACCGGGATGCACTCCCCGTCGTCGGTGAAGATCTGGGTCGTCCCCAGCTTTCGGCAGAAAAGCGCAATCGGCATGGGACGATCTCCGAGCGGGCGAAAGGCGCCCAAGTATAGGGGGGAGCGGGGGAATGTCGAGCGCCCGGGAGCTCCACGGGTTTCAGCCGATTGCCCGCTAGACTGTCATCCGAATCTCGCACCCCTTGCCGATTCGGCGGGGGGCGGGGCTTTCGTATGTGCAGAGGACGATTTGGAGACGAATCCGAGCCCGGTTCGCGACCTCGGCGATGTCATCGATCGCGTGATGACACGGTCGCGCAGCATATGCCTCATGGGTCTGCGAGGCGCCGCCGGGGCCGCGGTGACCGCACAGCTGGTTCGTGCCCACGGAAACCGCCCGGTGCTGGTGCTCGTTCCCACATCGAAAGACGCCGACCGCTTCCTGGAAGATCTTCGCGCCACCCTGGGTGAACCCGCCGTCGGGGGGCGGGTGCGGATGTTCCCGCGCCACGACACCCAGCCCTACGAACGCTTTTCGCCCCAGCCCTTTCTGGTCGCCCAGCGCATGGACGTGCTCTACCGGTGGCTATCGCAGGGCGGCTCTGGCGCGCAGCGGTCTCAGCGACAGCGTTCAGCGAGCGTGGAAGTCGGCCCAGAGGCCGACTTCGCTCCCCCCTCTTCCGAAGGCGAGCGAAGACGACCCGCCGGAATCAGAACCCTGGTTTCGCCCGACCCCGCCCCGGTGGTGGTGGCGACGTGGACCGCCCTCGCTTCGCGGGTTCCCACCCGCGAATCCGTGCGCGCGAGGTCGATCCATCTCGAGGTGGGGCAGACGATCGATCGCGACGCCCTGGTACAAACGCTGGTCGCCGCGGGTTACTCGCGCATGGCCCTGGTGGAAGAGCCCGGAGAACTGGCCGTGCGCGGGGGCATTCTCGACCTGTTCCCGCCCCAGCGAGAGCACCCTCTCCGGATCGAGCTGCTGGGCGACGAGGTCGAGTCGATCCGTGAGTTCGACGCGGCGAGCCAGCGGTCCCAGGCCAGCCTGGCCCACGCGGTGGCACCGCCGCCTCGCGAGCTCTTGCTCGATCGTTCCCTGATCATCGAACGCTCCGCCGCCCTCCGCGATCTCGCCGCCTCCCAGAACGTCGAGCCCGGTTCGGTGGATGCGCTGGTGGACTCGTTGCTGCGAGGCAACGCACCGCCGGGAGCGGAGGCTCTGGCGCCGGTCCTCCAGCCGGGTCTCGAAACCGTGCTCGATTTCCTTCCCGCGGACACGCTCATCATCATCGATGACCCCGAAGCGGGTCTCGCTCGGCTCGCGCGCTACGCCGCCGACGCGGTTGACGGCTTCGACCTCGCCGTGGCGAGCGGGCGGCTCGTCTCGCCTCCCGACGAGCTGCTGGTCCCGGCGGATCAGCTCGATGCCGAGGTCCGATCGCGGCGACCCGTGCGGCTCGAACGCCTCGACATGGCGTCGGCGAGCGATGATTCGGAGCGCTTCACCCTCCGCGCCTATGGCCTTGACGAGCTGCGGCGGCAGCTCGTCAAGGCCCGCAGCACCGACCGCGCCCTCACCCCTCTCGTCAAGCTGCTCGAGCAATGGTGCCGCGACCGCTGGCGCATCGTGCTTTTCTCCGCGTCGCTCTCCGGCGCCGAGCGCCTGCGCACCCTCCTCTCGGAGTATGGAATCGAGGCCCGCACGGCCCAGGAGCCGCGACCCGTGTGGCGGTGGTCGAGTCCCGGGCGCGTCGAAGTGCGGGCGGCATCGCTCTCCGAAGGTTTCGCGTTTCCGCTCGAAAAGCTCGCGGTCGTCACCGAACAGGAGATCTTCGGTCCTCGGGAGAAGCGGCGCGCCCGGGCCCGCTGGCCCAAGGGGGCCGAAGTCGAGGCCCTCTCCCAGCTGTCCTCCGGCGACCCTCTGGTCCACGTCGAGCACGGGATCGGGGTCTACCGGGGCCTCGTGAATCTGACCCTGCGCGGAATCGAGAGCGAGTTCCTACGCATCGAGTATGCCGAGGCCGCGCGCCTGTTCGTGCCCGTGCACCGCCTCAACCTGATTCAACGCTACGCGGGCTCCGACGGCCACATGCCTCGAATCGACAAGCTGGGCGGCTCGAGCTGGGAAAAGGCCAAGAATTCGGTACGTCGATCGCTCCGCGACATGGCCCGGGAACTTCTCTCCCTGCACGCCGCTCGCGAGCTCGCACCGGGAAACGCATTCTCGCCTCGAGATCGGTTGATGGAGGAGT
>JACZXC010000079.1 GCA_022571825.1 Myxococcales bacterium
CTGGCCCAGGCCATCACCTTTCTCGCCTGCGCGCCCAAGAGCAACGCCTCCTACCTGGCCCTGGAGCGAGCGCGGGACGCCGTCGCCAACTCCGGCTCGCTCCCGGTACCCATGCACCTGCGCAACGCCCCCACTGCGCTGATGAAGGGAATGGGGTATGGCCGAAACTACGAGTACCCCCACGACGCTCCCGATCGATTCGTGGCCGCGACGAACCTTCCGGAGCCCCTGGCTTCGTCCAACTTCTACCAGCCAAGCCTCGAGGGCGCCGAAGCCGAGATCGCCGAGCGTCTGAAGCGGTGGCGCCAACGCCGGGCCCAGGCAAAGTCCAAGGCGTGAGCGGAGCGCGCGACGGATCCATCGAGGCGGTGGTCTTCGACCTCGGCGGTGTGCTCCTCGACTGGAACCCACGTCACCTGTACCGAAAGCTCTTCCCCGGCGACGAGCCGGGCATGGAAGAATTTCTCGCCAGTATCTGCACCCCCGCGTGGAATGCGGAGCTCGACCGGGGTCAACCCTTTGCCGAGGCGATTGCGCGGCGCCAAGCCGAGCATCCGGATTGGGCCGCGCGGATCGCGGCCTACCGCGAGCGCTGGATCGAGATGATCGCCGGGACTCTCGAAGAGAGCGTGACGATCCTCGCCGAGCTTCGCAGCCGCGGGGTGCCGATCTACGCACTCAGCAACTGGTCGGCGGAAACCTACCCCGAGGCGCAGGCGCAGTTCGAGTTCCTGGGCTGGTTCCGCGGCGTTCTCATCTCCGGCGAAGTGGGGCTGGTGAAACCGGACCCGGCCATTTATCGACTGCTGCGCGATCGGTTCGACCTCGCCCCCGCCACGACCCTCTTCGTGGACGACGTGCCGGTGAACACTGAGGCGGCCCAGGATCTGGGCTTCCAGGTCGAAATCTTCCGCGGAGCGGAGAGCTTGCGCGCTCGGCTCGTATCCGCCGGCTTGCTCGGATCCTGAGACTCACTCCGAGGGAGTATCGCGGGGGATCGAGCAGGCTTCGCCGCCGGGTGAAACAGCGCCTCGCCCGCCACGCGAAAGTCGGCGATGGCAGCCTGTCCTTCCGACGAGAGCAGCCAGTCGACGAACACGCCGCTCGACTTCGCCTTGACATGAGGATGGCGAGCGGGATTGACCCGAATCACACCGTAGGGGTTGTGCAGGCGCGGGTCGCCGGCGACGAGCACTTCGAGGTCGCGGCGGTTGCGAAACGCGAGCCAGGTGCCCCGATCCGCCAGGGTGTAGGCGGCCATGGCCGCCGCCGTGTTCAGGGTTGCGCCCATGCCCGAACCCAACTCGCGATACCAGGATCCCGTCTCGGACACGGGATCGATCCCGGCCGCCCGCCAGAGCCGGCGCTCCGCCTTGTGGGTTCCCGAGTCGTCACCTCGGGAAACAAAGGGCACCCGGGCCGCAGCGATTCGCGCCACCGCCGCCGCCGCGTCTCCCAGATCGCGAACGCCAGCGGGGTCGTCGGCGGGACCCACGAGTACGAACTCGTTGAACATCACCTCGAAGCGTTCGAGGCCCCAGCCCTCGGCGACGAAGGTCTCCTCTGCATCGCGGTCGTGAACCAGGAGAACGTCCGCGTCTCCCCGGCGCCCCATCCGCAGCGCCTGGCCGGTGCCCACCGCCACCACGCGCACCTCGATTCCGGTGCGCTCGGTAAAGCGCGGCAAGAGGGCGGCGAACAACCCGGAGTTCTCCGTGGAGGTGGTCGACGCGAGGATGATGAAGCGACCCGCCGCGTGCCCGGCCGGGGAGGCGATCCAGAGGGCCAGCAGTACCCACCCGGGGATAGACCTCATGGCAACCGCTCTCCGTTCAAGAATGCCCGGGCCTCGCTGCTCTCCGGCTCGTCAAAGAACTGCGTCGCCGGAGTGCGCTCGACCAGAGCACCGCGATGCAGGAACAGAACCTCGTCTCCCATGCGCCTCGCCTGGGCGAGATCGTGAGTCGTCATGATGATCTTGGTTCCCACCGAGGCCATGTCGTCGATGACCTGTTCGATCGAACGCGTGGCCGCCGGGTCGAGGGCCGCCGTGGGTTCATCCAACAGGAGCACCTCGGGCTCGAGAGACCAGGCCCGGGCCAGGCACAGGCATTGCTGCTCGCCCGCCGAGAGCAGCCGGGCCGGCCGATCCGCCAGACCCAGCAGCCCGGTCCGCTCGAGCACCTGGTCGATCCGCCCTCGCCGGCACGCCCGAGAAATTCGACGCACGCTGAGGGCGTAGTCGACGTTGGCCCGCACCGACCGCCGCAGCAGGACCGATCGCTCGAACACCATCGCCTGACGCTCCGCGACCCGGGAAACGGCCTGACCCCGCCAGTGGACCGTGCCGGAGGTCGGCGACAGCAGTCCGTGCATCAGTCGCAACAGCAGGCTCTTGCCGGCGCCGTTGGGTCCGAGGATCAGAGTTCGCCCCTTCCCCTCGAGGCGCACCGAGATCCGGTCCACCAGGCGGAGACCTGCTCGTATGTAGGTCAGATCGACCAGCTCGAGGGGAAGGATCGACTCGACCCCCTCGTTTCCCCGATGGGTGCCCGGGCTCATCCCTCGGCGTTTCGCGCCACGTCCCCGGCGAGGGCCGCGGCGGCGTTGATGGCCAACGAGAGAACGAGCAACACGATCCCCAGGGCCAGGGCCAGGGCCAGGTCGCCCTTGCTGGTCTCCAGGGCGATCGCGGTGGTCATCACCCGGGTGACGTGGGCGATGTTCCCCCCCACGAGAATCACCGCACCCACCTCTGCAATAGCCCGACCGAACCCGGCCAGCAAGGTGGTGAGCAGCCGATGCCGACCGTCCCAGAGAAGCGTTGGAATCGCACGCAATCGACTGGCTCCCAGGGATCGCAGCTGTTCGTCGTACTCCTCCCACAGGTCTTCGACCACTTGCCGGGTCAAGGCGGCCACGATCGGGGTGATGAGCAGGAACTGCGCCACCACCATCGCCATGGGGGTAAAGAGCCAGCCCAGGAATCCCAGGGGACCCGATCGCGAGAGCATCAGGTAGACGACCAAGCCGACCACCACCGGCGGCAGTCCCATCAACGCGTTGAGCCCCACCGCGGCGACGCGCCGTCCGGGGAACCGGAGCAGTGCTACCGCGCCGCCGAGGGGCAGGCCGATCCCAGCCGCCAAGGCGAGCGCCAACGAACTGACCCAGAGCGAGCGGGCGATGATCTCGACGAGGTCGCGATCCAGGCCCACGAGAAGCGCGAACGCCGCCCCGAAGGCGTCAACCAGGTCCTGCATTGAAAGCGAACTTTGCCCATTCGCCGGGCCCCACGCAACGGTGCAGCGGGCCTATTCGATGCGCCCGGCGCGCTTCAAGCGCGGTCCCCAATAGACGTGGTCGAAGCTCACCCGTTCGACTGGCTTCCCCTGGGAAGACGCGTGCACGAAGGCGCGATCGCCGACATAGATGCCCACGTGGGTCGTCTTCTTTCCGTCGAGGCGGAAGAACAGCAGGTCTCCCAACTGGAGTTCCGAGATCCGAATCGGCCGGGTTCGACGCTCGAGGACCCGGGCCGAGTGGGGAAGACCGGGAAATCCGGCCCGGGCGTAACTGTAGATCACGAGGCCGCTGCAATCGAAGCCCCGAGGCGTGCTTCCCCCGTACCGGTAGGGGGCACCGATCATGGCCTGGGCCGTGTGCGCCACCCTGCGGAGTTCGGCGCGGTTCGGCGCGGGGGACGCCCCGTGCCGAGGCCCGGTCGCGGAGCTCGGCACGGTCCCATCCCCGGCGCATGCAGCGCCCAGAACCAGAGCGGTGATCGCGGCGGGCCATCGAGATCTCACGCTCCATGCCTATCGGCCGCCGATGCACGGAGCTGGTGTCGGCACTACTCGCCGGGCGGCACACTCATGGCCATGGGATTGGCCGCGAAGGCGAGGTCGGCGACGGGCTTGCCGCCGATGACGTGTTCCTGGATGATCCGCTCGAGGTTCTCCGGCGTGCAGCGGCGGTACCAGGTGCCCTCGGGATAGACCACGGCGATCGGCCCCTCCAAGCAGACGCGCAGGCACACGACCTTGGACCGGTAGACGCCGCCTCGAACGTCCACCAGGCCCAGCTCCTTGAGCCGATCCTTGAGAAATTCCCAGGCCTCTTCCTGCTCTTCGCGGGGGGCGCAGTCGCCGCCAACGCACAGCAGGATGTGGCGTGTGTACTCGCCGAGGCGGAGGACGCGCGTCTTCAGCTCGAGTCGGGTCGGGGCCATCGGGGACTGGACTATAGCGTCGGCACCCAACCGACGCCCCACGCACGGAGGTGTCAATGCCTGCGGATGCCCTCGGTGCACAGTTGGTGGCGATCATTGAACAGTCGCCGGTAGATCCACATCGCCATCAGGATACAGCCCGCAGCGGTTCCGGCGGCCACCATGAACATCACGACGATCTGATACTTGACCGCCTCGAGGGGATCGGCGCCCTGGAGAATCTGCCCGGTCATCATGCCCGGCAGGGAGACGATACCGACAACCATCATGGCGTTGATGATCGGGATCATGCCTCGCCGGACGGCGTCGGAGAGGGGATCCCGCGCCGCTTCCCACCGGGTCGCCCCCAGGGCCAGCTCGGTTTCGATGCGATCACGCCGCTCCGAGAGAGTCTCGAGAAACGAGTCGAGGCACAGGGAGATCCCCGTCAGCGCGTTGCCGAGAATCATCCCGAACAGCGGGATGACGTATTGTGGCCGGTACCAGGGATCGACCCGGATGATGAAGCCGGTGACTGCAAACGTCGTCAGGATACCGGCGAGCAGCAAGGTCAGGAACGCGCCGAGATAGGCACCGGCGAAGCTTCGGCTGGACCGCCGGACGCTCGCGACGGCGGCGACGGCGATCATGACCAGCATCACGGCGATCACCGGCAGCGGATGGGCGAGGTCGAAGACCCACTTGAGAAGAACCCCAACCAGGAGAAGCTGAATCACGGTCCGCGATGCGCCCACCGCCAGCTGGCCCTCGAGGTTCAAGCGCAGCACCAGGCTCGCGACACCCGCGAGCAGCACCAGGGCGGTGGCCAGGACCAGGTCGAAATAGCCCAAGGCAATCGCGCTCTCACCCATCGACCGGCTCCATGAAGTCGGCCAGGTCGAGCTGCCGGTGGCACCACCGGCTCACCTGGGCGACGTCGTGGGTCACGATCAGGGCCGCCACCGCCTCCCGCGTCACCAGCTCCTCGACCGCCCTGCCCGCGCCCGGGTCCAGGGCGCTGGTGGGCTCGTCGAGGAGGAGCACCTCGGGCCCGACGCAGAGCGATCGCAGCAGGGCGACCCGCTGCATCTGGCCCTCCGACAGCGTCTGTGCGTCCTGATGCCAGATGGCCTGGTCGAGATCGAGGGCACCCGCCCAGTCGAGAGCCCGGGGCTCGGGAAACCTTCGCCTCGCGCTCCCATAGTGGAATGGGCGTTCCAGGTTGTCGCGCACGCTGCCAGGCAGCATGACCGGCCGCTGGGCGGCGAAGCTCACCCGCCGCCGCCACTCGGGCCAGCCCACCTCGACTGGGCTCGCATCCCCCAGCCGACACTCCCCAGCCAGGGGATCGATCAGGCCCGCCACGGTTCGGAGCAGCGTGGTCTTCCCACACCCCGACGCGCCGACCACCGCGACCCGCTCCCCCGTCCGAAGCGACAAGTCGACCCCGCGCAGAAGGCGGCGCCCGGCGATGCCGACGTCGAGCGCGCGCAGGAGGAGCCACCCCATGACCCCCGCGTTCTACCACTGTCACCGCCGGCGCGCCCTCCCGTGGGCCCAGGCCCCGCGTTCCATGACCGTGTGCTAGCGCAGGTAGCCGAGGGCCCGAAGCCGTTCGAGAGTTTCCGGCGTTTCGGAGGCGCCCCTGCGGGGCGCGTTTCGGGAGACGCGCGCGGGCTTGCCGAGCAGGAGCCGCAGTGCGTCTCGGCGTTCGGGGTTCCGGGCGGCGAGGTCGCGCGTCTCCCCCGGGTCGTTCTCCAGATCGTAGAGCTCGAGCCGTCCCGTCGACCACTCGATCAGCTTCCAGCCGTCGCGTTGGATCGCGCGCAGGTTTCGGGCCAGGCGTTCGGGCCGCCAGCTCACCGACCGCTGCTGGACCCGAACCCAAGTGCGCGCATGCTCCCGTCCCAGGCCCCAGGCCCGACCATCGATCCGAGGAAGTGCGCCCAGGCCCGCGTGCGCGAGCACGATGGGAAACAGATCCACTGACTCGACGATCCGACTCAGGCGCGACGGCGTCGGGGGCGCCCCCGGTGTGCCGACACCGGGCTTTACGATCAGGGGCACCCGGGTGAGCTCTCCGTACAGGTTCATCCCGTGCTCGACGAAACGGTGCTCGCCGAACGCCTCGCCGTGGTCGGAGGTCACGATCACGAGCATCTCGTTCCAGCGCGGGTGACGCTGAAGGTGATCCAGCAGCCGGCCGAGATGCCGGTCCAGATAGCGCAGCTCGGCGTCGTAGAGCGCGACCAGGTGCGCCCGTTCTTCCGGCGCCAGGGTGCGATCTCCGCTGTTGATCCGCATGATCGTGCGGTGATCGAGCCCGAGCCGACTCCGGCCCGCCAGCCGGCCGGGAAAGGCGTCGCGCCCGCTCGCCGGCGGGTTGTAGGGGGAATGGGCGTCGAAGTAGTTCACGAACAGGAAGAACGGGTGATCGCCGGCGGCATCGATCAGCGAGATGGCCCGATCGCTGATGCGTGCGGCGCGCCGATACGGAACTCCGTACTCGAAGAACTCCGCGTCCGAGAAGAGCGGCACCCGGCTCAGCATCGCAAGGGGCTCGCTCCATTCGCTGGCGGCGCGCCAGGGCGTTTCCAGCTTCATGGCGAAATTGAGGTCGAGGCTCGCATCATAGACCGCGAAGCCGCGATCGAGCCCGAAGTCCGGCGCGAGGGCTCCCCCGTTGGCCAAGACGCCGACGGTCCAGTAGCCCCGGGCGCTCAGCAGTCCCGCCAGGGTGGGCACGTGCCGAGCGAGCGGATAGGCATAAGCAGGAGGACTCGGATCGGCGATCGACGGAAACTGAGCGCCGTGACGCGGTGGGGTGAGCCCCGTGAAGAGCGAGGCGTGGGTGGGCAGCGAGTGGGGGCTGTTCGCCACCGCGCCATCGATCACCACGGCCTGCTCGCGGGCAAAGCGATTCAGCCGTGGCATCGTGTCGCGCTCGTAGCCGTAGAGCTGAAGATGATCGACACGCACGGTATCGAGCACGATCAGTACGGCCGGCGGCAGCGACGGGCGAGGCATCGCCATCGGCGGCCGCGGCAGGTCGGCACTGGGAGCGACGCGACCCAGGAAGATCGCAGCGGCGACGGCGAGGACCGCGATCGGAACCGTGACGGGAGGGCGCGGGACGCAACCGCCCCGTGGCAGCCGCGCTGCCAGCAGGAGGATGCCCACGGCGATCGCGCACGCGGCCACCGACGGCGCGGCCGCGACCTCGGTCTGGGCCCTCGCGAGCTGGGGACCGACCATCGTGCCACCGAGCGCCGCGCCCACGGCGACGGCGATCAGCGGCGCACCGCGTCCCGGGAGCGGAAGCACACCCAGTGCGCAAACTCCCGCCGTCGCGGCGAACAGGACCCACACGCCCGCCGTTCCCGCTTCGGCGTGGACCGAAGGCCAGAGAGCCAGGGCGATCGGAAGTGCGAGGGCGGCCAGGGCCCAGGGCCGATCGTCGCAGCGGTCGGCGAGAAGAGCGGCGAGCAGGAGGTGGATTGCGACGATGACCCCGAGGTGCGACGCGAAGAAGCTCGGCGGGACCGGGCCCGGGACCGTCCAGAAGAACGGCATCTGAAACGCATTCGCGAGCGTCCCGCAGGCGAGGCCGGCGGCGAGACGCGCTCCCCAACGGCGATGGCGCGCGTTCCCGATCGGCACGCGACGAGTATAACGACGCCGGGTCGTGGCCCGGATGCCAGGGCCATCGATTCATGAACCGAAATCAATACTTGCTGGCGCGCGACCCGGGATCGCAGGGTCCGATCAGGTTCAGGCGGTTGGGCGCCCCGGTGCCGGGATCGAAAACGCCGGTGACCGGGCAGAGGGCCAGGGGCCCCGCGACCCCCGCCGATGTCCCGGGGATGGGCTTCACGTAGCCCCAGGTGTTGTAGGCGCCGTCGCCGTCGATGTCCGAGCGAGCCTCGATGGTGTAGGCCAGCTCGCCGTTGGTCTTCACGCCGTACTGGAAGTAGAGCTCGCCCTCGGGCGCCCAGCCGATCTCGTTGAAGCCGTGAACGTCCGTGTCCGCCAGCAGCCAGGCGACGCGCACGGGACCGATGGACAGGGGCAGGACGGGCACCGCGCTGACGTAGACGCCAGACTCGGCAAAGTAGATCTCCTCCGCCTCCCGGATGGCGGCGATGTTGACACGGCTCTCGGCCGCCTTGGCCTTGAGCTGGAAGCGCATCATGGTCGGGATCGCGACGGTGGCGAGGATGCCAACGATGCTCACCGTGAGCATCAGCTCGATGAGGGTGAAGCCGTTGCACCCTCTCGTGTGGAACCCGAGCCTGCCTCTCCAGCGGCTCGGCATCAGTCGCCGGCCGCCGTGCCGGGCGGGGGCGGAGCTTCGGAAGCTCCCAGCTGCGCCAGCAGACTGCGAGCCTCCGCGAGGTCGTTGACGTCCAGATGCGCGACGACCTCCTTGACGAGCCGCCGCCGCTGCTCTTCCTGCTCGCTCAGCTGGTTGCGCAGGTCGCTCACCGCTTCGGCCAGCGACTGGAGGTAGTCGCTCGGGCGGAGCGCGAGGCGCGGAGAGTAGTCGCCGCCCCGCATGCTTCGAACGGCCCGCTCGATCACCCCCACCGGCCCCGCGATGCGATGGGTGAGGTAGATCGCGCTCGCCGTGAGGCCCGCGCCCGCCAGGCTGAGGTAGATGAGATTGGCGCGCAGGAACAGGCTCCGGGTCTCCTCGGCCGTCATCGTCTTGAGAGCGAACTCACCCGGTAGCACGTAGACCGCCGCGACGTAGGCGAGGGCGACCACACCCAGGATCGCCAGCATCGGCAACGCCAGCGCCAGCTGGAGGCGCGGGTCTACGAAGTAGCGGTCGCGTCGGTAGAACCGCGGCTTCGAACTCGGGTTGTCATGCATGGGCCCTCTCCCCGTACGGTTCTGCGAGATCGTCAGCTGACGGCCTGCAGAGGTTGCCCCGTGTGGTCTCGCTGCCGCGCTTCTGCCTGCAGGGTCAGGAAGCTGCGCAGGCGCGCCGCGGCGTACCGGTACGAGCGCTCCTGGAAGGAATGCATGGCCACGCCCGCGAAGAAGACGCACAGAAAGAAAAGCTGGACACCGATGAGAGGAAACTGCCCGACGTGACCGACCGGCAGCACCTCCCAGAAGGGCAGGACGATCGCCATCCCCAGGGACGGCAGGATGAAGCCGCGCGCCATCCGGTACGGGTCGCGGTAGACCTGAATCGCCTGGTGCAGGTGACGGGCCCGGATCTGGAGCACCTCCATGTCCCAGAGGTCCTTCGACCGGCGGAACAGGTTCCGCGACAGGGTGTGCATCGCCATGCCCACCGTGAAGGTGATCGTCAGCAGGGCAGCGAAGATGGGCAGGGCCTGGGCACCCGTCCATTGGTTCGCGTCACGCAGGTCGAGTGTCGGCGAGCCGACGTCCAGAAGGATGACGATCAGGAGCAGGGTGTAGAGACCCTGCAGCGCCGTCAGCAGGCCGAGCGAGTACGGATGCAGCGGCTCGCGCTCCATCGCCTCCGCCTCGGCGACCTCGAGCAACGAGCCGGCGTAGAGCACATAGACCCGATCGCA
>JACZXC010000452.1 GCA_022571825.1 Myxococcales bacterium
TCGGCTGCGGCGGTCGATCTGGCCGTCGAAGTCGGAATCTTCCTCCCGGCGGACGATCTCCCCGCCTTGGTAGAACGCGAAGAGGTCCGGCGTCCCGTCGAGGTTCCGGTCCTTTTCCGTCCGCTGGATCACGCCATTCTCGAAATAGGTCGCGGTCTCGAGAGTCCCATCGAAGTCCGAATCCTCATCGATTCGCTGGGGCCGTTCCTCTGGGTCGAAGGCGGTGACCAGGTCCGGACGTCCATCGAAATTGCGATCCTCGCTCTGCCGAAACTTGCGCCCCCCCCGGTATTCGATCGTGATATCCGAGCGCCCGTCGCCATTCAAGTCGGCCTCGGATCGCAGGGGCCGGCCGTCCTGGTAGAAGGTCACGAGCTCGAGCCGGCCGTCCAGATCTTGATCGACTTCGTCGCGAATCAGCACGCCGTTGGCGTAAATCTGGACGAATTCGGGTTTCCCGTCGGCGTTCTGGTCGATCTCTTTCCGCGCGGGTCGTTCTTCGGCATCGAAGGTGGTGGTCGCGTCGGGCTTGCCGTCGCCGTCGGTGTCGCGTGTCTGCTCTACCTGACGGCCATTCTCGAAGCGAAGAATCGAGTCGAACTTCCCATCGCCCCGGGTATCCCGCTCTTGCCGGGTCGGCAGGCCGTTCGCGAAGCTCGTGACCACATCGGGCTTCCCGTCGCCCCGGGTGTCGCGCTCCTCCTTGGTCTTCTGGCCCCCCAGATACGTGATGCGGAGGTCGAAGAGGCCGTCTCCGTTCGTGTCCCGCTCCTCTCGTGCGACCTCCCCCGAGGACTCGTAGGTGCCCTTCAGATCGATCCGGCCGTCGAAGTTCGTATCTTCCTCGAAGCGCGCGGGCTTTCCCTCGGCGAACGTCACCACCCGGTCGGGCGTCTCGTCGCCGTTGTGGTCCTCCTTGAGCTTCAGGGTAACGCCCTGGGCGTCGTTGGTCCGCCACGAGTCGACGAGACCGTCGCCATCCAGATCACGGCGGACGCTGGTTTCTTTCCCGGTCTTTGCATCCAGGGTGATCCAGGTGTCGGCCGAGCCGTTGAAATCGCTGTCCTGCTCTTGCTTCGTGAGCGTGTTCCCCGCGGTGTAGAAATTCCAGAGGTCGGTCCTTCCGTCTTCGTTCTCGTCGATCTCGACCTCGCGCTTGAGCAGCTCGCGCTCGGGGGCGACCATCGCGCGGCGCAGCTTCTGGAGGATCAGCCACGCGGTCTCGTAGCGCGACAGGCCGAGCTGACGCTGGAGCTGCTTGGCTGAGATCCCCGGGTGGTGGGTGGCGACCAGGTACGCGGCCCAAAACCACCTCCGCAGCGGGGTGCGGGTGCCGTGCATCACCGTGCCCGCCGTCACCGAGGTCTGCTGGCCGCAGACCGTGCAGACCCACAGATGCCGGCGCGTCTCGCCGCCGACCCGATCGCCGCCACAGCCCGGACACATGAACCTCTCCGGCCACCGCGACGCGAACAGGTACTCGCCGGCACGCCTCCTCGGTCGCGAAGCGCTCCTGGAACTCCAAGATGCTCAGAGGGTATGCGGGCCGCGGCACACCGCGAAGCTACGAATCAGCCCGGATGGAGCGAACCGGATACGCACCATCGCGCAACTATCGCGCAGAGATGAGATTGCACCGCGCCCAGTTCACCGGACACCTGGGTGGACTGTTGACTGATCATGCCAGCACCTCCTGACGGAGCAGGAGGTGCTGGCGCGCCTCGATCGGCGTGCGATAGTCGTGGCGTTCGAGCAGCCACGACTCGTTGTAGGTGCGGGCGAACTCGCGCACCCGCGCGCGGAGCGCCTCGAAGCTCTCGAAGCGCTCGATCCAGAGCACCTGCTCCTTGAGCGTCCGGATGAACTTCTCCGCGCAGCCGTTGGTCTCCGGCTCGTAGTGGAAGGCCGGAGAGCGGGCGATGCCGAGGTGATCGATCTCGGTCTGGTAGTGATCTGAGCGAAGGCACAGCCCGCCGTCGTAGCGCAGCGCCAGGCCCGAGGCGACGGCGGCCTCGACCGAGCCGAAGCGCTCGCCGCAGACCTCCCTGAGCAGGTCGGCGGCGGCGAAGCGGTCGATCCGCAGCCCGGCGTCGGCCCACGCCTCGCCGGAGGCGTGGTCGATCATCACGAACACCGCGCAACGGCCCTCCTCGCTCCATCCGTCGGTGGCGTCGCTCGCCCACAGCGTGTCGGGCACCGTGACGGTGATCGTGCCGTCGTGGAGGCGCTTGGCACGCTTCCTGACGCGCGCCGCTCGGCGCCAGCAGCCCAGCCTCCCTGGTGAGCCGCAGCACGCGCTTGCGCGAGGTGTGGACGCCGCGCTCGCGGCGCCGGCGCGCCCATACCTTGCGGTGGCCCTCGCCGACGAACCCTGTCCTCGAGCACCCCGCGGATCTCGCCAAGCAGCTCCGCGTCCGAGATCGCGCCGAGCGGCCCGGGTCGGCGGTGAGCGGGCTCCGAGGCGCCCCGGCGGCGGCGGCGCCGCTCGCAGGCCGC
>JACZXC010000453.1 GCA_022571825.1 Myxococcales bacterium
AAGGGTGCCGTGCAGGACGATGTCGAGGTCTTGCTGGTGGTGAAGACCCGCGCCGATCGCCTGGAGGCACTAGCGTCCTGGGTGCAGGAGCTCCATCCTTATGAACTCCCAGAAATCCTGGGGCTGCCGGTCATCGGTGGCAGCCAGGCCTATCTCGACTGGATTCGAACGGAGTCGTCGTCATGAATCCGCACGCAGGTGTGGGGCTGCCGGAAGCCCTCGAACGCGCCGCCTCCGCGCTCGCGGGAGATGCCGATTTGATTCGACCCGCCAACGGGGACCCGATGCGGCTGTTAGAAGTCCTGGACGCCCAGGCGGCGATCCGGGTGCTGACCTGGCTGCTGGACAACGAGCCGGCCGATGGCGGCGAACTCGCCGATGCATGGTCCGAGGCCGGTGAGCCCGGAATCCAGGCGGTTCTCCAGGTCGATGAGTCTGAACGCGCCAAGGCGGGCCGCAAGGCGCTGCGCAGGACACGTCATCGGCTGCGGTCCCGCGGCATCGAGGTCCAGGCACCCAAGAGCGCCAGGCCCGTGATCGCGACCCTGCCCAACCTGGAAGAAGACCTGGATCTGGCCCTGGTCTCTCCGCTCGACCCGCGTGGCGCCCGCGCGGCCTATCTGGTGGAGTCGCATCCCTCCGGCGGTGCGCGGATGTTCGAGCTTCTGTTGGACGAGGATCGCGGCATCCTCGAGTGTCGGGTGTACAACACGGGCCGCAGCAAGGTGCGACGCTTCATGCGCGACTTCACCAAGCGGGACCGCTTCTCGGCGGTGGAGGCGCCTTCGGAGGCCGTGCGTGCGTTGGTCGCCCGGGTGGCCGCGACCCATCCGCCGGAGCGCCCGCCGCCGCGCGGCTTCTCGGAATGGAAGTCTCATGTATCCGCCGCACCCGAGGGCGCAGTGACCCCGGGCGGTCTGGCGCGCGAAGCGCTCGGCGAAGCAACCGACCCGGTCAAGATTCGACAGGCGGCCGATCTGGTTCGCAAGGGTGCGGTGGGCCCCTGGCCCCCGGATCCGGCGGTATTGGCCGACCTGGCGGAGAAGCTCTCCGCGCTGAAGGAAGGCACGATCGTCCTGAGCGCGGACCAGCGCCGCGCCCAGGCGGAAGAGATCATCGAGGAGTCGCTGGCCGACGTCTTCGATGACGTGTTTTGCGAGCGGACAGCAGTGCGCTTCGACGAGATGGCCTATGTCTTGTGGAAGAATGATCGCGAAGAGGACGCTCGAATCTGTTTGGCTGCTGCCGGTGCTTTTCGGGCCGGTGGGGTGGAGGAGAACCCTGTTGCCCGCGCCATGCTCGACGTCGTGGTGGCGCCGGTGCTCGAAAAGGTTTCGGAAGAGGCATCGGATGACGCTCCCGAAGCATCAGAACCAAAGGCGTGACCCGCACGGAAAGCAGGCGATAAGCGTGGGAATTCGGCGGTCGTGAACGATCTTGCCCAAAATCGATTCTGGCGCGCGACCGGCGCCAAGGAATCCGTAGCGCTGGTGATCCAGAAGGCTTCTCTACCTGAGGAGCTGGCGGATCTGCGCGATTTTCGTATCGAGGTTCCGCTGATTCGGTGGAACCGGTTGATCAAGAACCTGAACTCCGATCGCAAGCTGCTGGGCGGCTTGCTGCTCAATTTCGCCAGCAAGGAGGAACTCGTGAGTGTCGTAATCGGCAACGACCGACTGCTCAGCGAGTTGCGCCGCATCGCTTTGGACGCGACGGTGGCTCTGGTGGAAGAGGGGTTCCTGGTGCTATCGCTAAGCGAGAGCACGGAGGAAAAAGTATGAGACGGCGCTTTGGGCGCGGACGCAGAGGTCGACAAAATGACGGAGCCAAGGCCGCCATCGATGCGGGTCCCTGGCTGGAGAAGATCGCGGCGGAAGGAATTTCCGGAGCGAGCACACTCACGCCTCTGGACCTATCCGACATACCCGAAACCTTCGCGATTCTCGGAAGCGGCGAGACCGACGACGGAAAGCAGGTGCTGGTCGGGTTTTCGCCCGATCATGGTGGCAACGCGGCCCTGGCCGTGCTCGCCCACGCCCGGCGCCTGCACGCCGACGAGGGATTCGCGGGGGAGGTGTTTGCAATCGCGCCCCAATGGTCGATCGCAGCGCGCCGTTGGCTGCCGCTGCTGGGGGAGACGCCTTTTCCGTTTCATGCCGTAGCGGTGTCGTCCCTGGCCGAGAAGGGAGCCGCGGTCGAGGCCGAGCCGTCCGAGTCCGTCGTTGCCCTGCCGGCCCATCGGGTCGCCAATCGGCTGATGCGCTCCGGAGACCGCGAGCTGTTTCTGCGCGCACTGAGCGCTCTCGAAGGCCTGGCGGCCAAGCATGGCGGTGCCGTACGTGGCGCAGGCGAATGTGCCGAGCTGGTGCTGCTGGCGCGTCGGGTGGCACAGCTTCGGGCTGGCAACGACGGCGTCGTGCTGGAAACCCTGCTGCCGGACCGATCCACGGCAACGCTGGATTCCAAAGGTCTGGCCGCCGCCATGGACCGTCT
>JACZXC010000080.1 GCA_022571825.1 Myxococcales bacterium
CGTATCTGGTCCCACTCTTTTCATTCCTGCTGATCCTGGAGCTGAAGGGACGCGCCCCAGAAGTCTGGACGGGAGTCTTCTTCGCGCTCCAAGTCGCGGTGCCCGGGGGGCTGTTCCTCCGCTTCGCCCTGCGCGGTGATTACCCGGAGCTGCGGGGCTTCCGACCCGGCCCTGGGCTCGCCCTCGACGTCCTGGTGGGGCTCGCGGGTGCCGCGATCTGGTTGGTGCCCTTCGTTTGGGTCGATGCGTGGCGCCCCGACGACACGGGCGCCTTCGATCCCGAGCAGCTGGGATCCTCCCGCGTCGGGCTGGCCCTGACTCTGCGCGCCGTCGGCTACACCGTCGTCACGCCCTTCGTCGAGGAGCTCTTCATGCGCAGCTGGCTGCTGCGCTACGCCGAGGTCTTCGACCGCCGCAAGGACTTCCGCGACGTCCCCATCGCACACCGCACCCTGCGCAGCTTCGCCATCGTCCTGGTCTTCTTCGTCGGCAGCCACGTCCCATGGGAAATGCCCGTGATGCTCGTGTGGGTGATTGGAACCCAGCTCTGGTTCTACCATCGCCGGCACATGGTCGCGATCATCGTCGTCCACGCCGTCACGAACCTCGCGATCTTCGCGTTCGTCGTTCTGTTCGACGGGCGCCTCTTGGATGGGTCCGGGCAGCCGATCTCGCTCTGGTTCTTCATCTGAGCCGAAGCCCCGGGGCCCACTACATCGAGCCCGCGTGACCCAGTCGGACGCGCCGAGCGATGCGGGTGAGCTCGACCAGGTGCTTGTGGGCGCCGGCGGCGTCCGAATCCCTCAAATCCATCACGACGACCTCCGCGCAGCGCGCGAGTACTCCGAATCCCTGGCGGTCTGCGTCTTCGGTGAGGGTCTGAGCCAGCTCCGCCAACAACGCGTGTTCTCCCCGACTGTCGGCGTCCTGGAGGCCGTCGATGCGCTCGGCCAGCGACACCACGAACGCCTGGATCGACTCCTCGGCGGCGGGATCCTGTCCCCGGGTGGAGTAGAGCGGCCATTCCGTGCCCGTGTCGTGCATCTCGGCGCATATCGGATCGAAGGAGGTCGAACTGAACGCCCGGGGCGCCGGCCCGGGCGACTCCTCGCCAGGGGCCAGGCTGTCTGTCGGCCGTTGCAATCGCCGCCGGGTTGACTCAGGCTCACTGCGTGCGGTGCCACGCCTGCAACGCGTCGATCGAGCTGGGGCCCGGCCAGCGAATCGGGTTCCGGGACAGCTGCGACGGCTGCTCCACCGACCTCCACGTCTGCCGCAACTGCGCCCACCACGACCCGTCCGCCTACAACGAGTGCCGGGAGTCCAGCGCCGAGTGGGTCGCGGATCGGGAGCGTGGCAACCGTTGTGAATACTTCACTCCGGGCACCCAGCGGGGGGGCGCATTGGTCGAGGAGCGGTCCGCGACCAAATCCCAGCTCGATTCGCTCTTCAAGAAGGCCTAGGAGTGCGCCCCGCACGCGGCGGTGGAGACCGGCATTCAGTCGCTCCCGGTCCGATCCGATAGGTACGGCCTGATGGATCGAGAGACCAAGGACACCTGGTCCGTCTTCAAGATCATGGGCGAGTTCGTGGAGGGATTCGAGACCCTGCGTCCGGTCTGGCCCTCGGTTTCGATCTTCGGCAGCGCCCGCACGCGCAAAGGCCAGCCGTATTATCGAGATGCCGTCCGCATCGGCGAGGCGATCTCGAACGCGGGCTTCTCGGTCATCACGGGCGGTGGGCCCGGGATCATGGAGGCCGCCAATCGCGGGGCCCAGAAGGGGGCCGGCACTTCGATCGGGCTTCCGATTCGTCTGCCGAAGGAGCAGACCCCCAACGACTACACGGATCGCGTGATCCATTTCAATTATTTCTTCGCCCGCAAGGTGATGTTCGTGAAGTACGCCTGCGCATTCGTGGCCCTGCCCGGCGGATTTGGCACCCTGGACGAGGTCTTCGAAGCGCTCACACTGAAGCAGACGGGCAAGATCCACGACTTTCCGGTGATCCTCTTTGGCACCCGCTACTGGAACGGACTGCTTCGCTGGCTCGAAGAGCAGGCGCTGCGCGAGCGCATGGTCTCACGCAGGGATCTGACGCTCTTTCAGGTAACCGACGACGTGGGTGAGGTCGTGCGAATCATCGAGCACCACTACGCGCGGCGGACGCGCGATCGCGGCCCCAAGGGCGCAGACGGGCGCGAGACCCCCTGATTTTGCGTTTGCGAGCGGACCGGGCCAGACTCGGGCGCCTCGGAACCGGGTGAATGGACAAGATGCGAGTTCTCGTGGCAGGTGGCGCCGGTTTCCTCGGCTCGCATCTGTGTGATCGCCTGGTCGCGGCCGGTCACGACGTCATCTGCCTGGACAACTACTTCACGGGCACGCGCCGCAACATCGCACACCTGCTTCCGGATCCCCGCTTCGAGGCGATTCGCCACGACGTGACGCAGCCGATCCTGCTCGAGGTCGACTGGGTGTTCAATCTCGCCTGCCCGGCGTCGCCGGTGCACTATCAGTACAACCCGATCAAGACGATCAAGACCTCGATCCTGGGGTCGATCAATCTGCTGGGACTCGCCAAGCGCGTGTCCGCCCGCATCCTCCAGGCCAGCACCAGCGAGGTCTACGGGGATCCCGAAGTCCACCCGCAGGCCGAGTCGTACTGGGGGCGTGTGAATCCCATCGGGATTCGCTCGTGCTACGACGAGGGCAAACGCTGTGCCGAGACGCTGTTCACCGACTACCGCCGAGCCCATGGCATCGACATCCGGATTGCGCGCATCTTCAATACCTACGGTCCGCGGATGGCGTTCGACGACGGACGGGTGATCAGCAATTTCGTGATCCAGGCCCTGAGAGGGGAGCCTCTGACGATCTATGGAGACGGTCGTCAGACCCGATCCTTCTGCTACGTCGACGACCTGGTCGAGGGATTGCTCCGGCTCATGTCCTACGAAGGGTCCGATGCCACCGAGCCGTGCAACCTGGGAAACTCCGTCGAGTATTCGATGCTCGAGTTGGCCGAGCTCGTCCAGGACCTGACGGGGACCCAGCTGGCCCTCGAATTCCGACCGCTGCCCGAGGACGACCCGGTGCAGCGCAGACCGGACATCCGCCGCGCCCGACGCAACCTCGACTGGGAACCGTCCACCAAGCTGCGGGAAGGTCTCGCCCGCATGGTCGAGGACTTCCGCCTCCGCCTGAAGGCCGGCGAACCCCGTCCCTAGACTGATCTACGTTTCAAAGGAGAGGGGAGCGAAGTCGGCCGAGGGGCCGACTTCCACGCCTGCTGAACGCTGTCGCTGAGACCGCCGCCGGATCAGTCTTCGTGGGTCAGGAAGCGAAAGTGGGTCTTGCCGACCTGAAGGTCATCGCCGTGGGCGAGGCGCTGGGATCGGATGCGTTTTCCGTTGACCTTGGTGCTGTTGGTCGACTGCAGATCTTCGACCGTGTAGGTCTGGGTCGTCTCGTCGTACGAGATGATCGCGTGCTCGCGGCTGATGCTCTCGTCGAGCAGGGTGACATCGGTGGTCGGGTTCCGTCCGATGATCGTCTCGCCGGTGGAGAGCTCATAGCGCATGCCGTCGAAGCCGCCATCGGAGATGATGAGGACCGCCCGTGCGCCCTTGGAAGCCTCGGAATCGGCCATGGGACGTTCCCCCCCGTCCGGTATTTCGGCTGATTCGGACGGGTGCTTGAATCTAGAGCCGGCGATGGGTCAGAGAGGGGAGGGCGGATCGGGCGCGTTCCAAATCGGCCAGGTCGCAGTCCGCGACGATGACTCCGGGCCGATCCCCCGCTCGAGCCAGGACGAGCCCCCAGGGGTCGATGATCATCGAGCGCCCGTAGCTGGCGCGATCCGGGCTGTGCCGCCCGCATTGTGCCGGAGCCAGGACGAAGGCGAGATTCTCGATGGCACGGGCCCGCAACAGCACCTCCCAATGATCTCGGCCGGTCTCGGGGGCAAAGGCACTGGGCACCGCGATCCAGCGCACCCCGCGGGCCGCCATGGCGCGAAAGAGCTCCGGGAAGCGCAGGTCGTAGCAGACCGAAAGACCCAGGACGCCAAAGGGGGTCGAAGCGACCACCACATCCTTGCCCGCTGCGATCGTGGCGGATTCCCTGAAGATCCCCCCGCCGCTGGAGCGCAGATCGACATCGAACAGGTGGATCTTGCGGTAGATGGCCTCGATCTCACCGGCCGGGGAGATCAATACGCTGGTGTTGTAGACCCGCGCATCGGTGTCGGTCGACTCCGGGAACGTGCCTCCCAGGATCCAGACCCCGTGCTCCCGAGCCCACGCCCGCACACAGCCGATGATCTCACCGTCCAGGGCCTGGGCGCAGGGAACCGGGAGGCCCTCGTGGCGCAGATAGGCAAAGTTCTCCGGGAGGCCGACCCACTCGGCTCCCCGAGCGACCGCTGCGCCAACCCAGCTGCGCGCGACCTCGAGATTCGCCGCGAGATCATCGGTCGAGGTCATCTGGACGACACCGACGCGCATGCAGGGATCTCCCGGGGCGGGGGAACCCTAGCGGAAGTCAGCGGGGTCGACGCCGGTGCGGCGGATCACGTCGTAGAAATCCTTGCGATCCTTCTTGGCGAGTCGAGCGGCGCGGCTGATGTTTCCGCCGCAGCGGCGCAACAACCCCACCACGTACCGCGTTTCGAATGCGCGCTTCGCGTCTCTGAAAGAGGGAACCTGGTCTCCGTCGGCCGCGAGCATCAGCGACTCCGCCGAGATGGCGCCATTGCCCGCGAGCTGGACTGCCATCCGGACGCGCTCCCCGAGCTCGCGCACATTGCCGGGCCACGACTCTCCGAGTAGCGCTTCCCGCGCTTCGGAAGTGAAACCGACGGGTGTGATGCCCAGCTCTTCGGCGTGCATCCGAAGAAAGTGCGCCGCCAGGGGCAACACGTCTTCCCGACGATCCTTCAGGGGAAGTAACCGAATCGTGAGCTGCGGCAGATCGCCAAAGGGTGACGCGTCCGCTTCCGATGAGGTGATCAGCCGGGCGCGCAGGGCGATACCGGCGCCGTCGCCCTCACGCTGAAACCGCCGCTCCACCAGCGCCTTCGCCAGCGCTTGTCGCTGTGAATCCGCCAGCCGATCGACGGATTCGAGATACAGCGTGCCGGTCGCGGCACGGGAGAGGGCGCCGGGGTACTCCTCGGGAAGCTGGGAGTAGGCCGAGTCCGCACAACCGAAGATTTCGCGTCCCAGGAGCGACGCGGGCTCCGCGGAACACGAGACCACCACGAAGGGCCCGCTCGAGCGACCACTCCAGGCGTGGATGGCGCGGGCGATGTGCTGCCTACCGCTGCCCTCGGGTCCTTGCACGCGCACGGGCAGTAACGCGCTGGCCGCCGTCAATGCCTGGCCGACGACTTCCTGCATCGCGCTGCCCGAGCCGACGATGCGATCGCCTCGGCGTCGCCCCGAGGGCCGGTCGCTGGGAGCGATGACCTCGGAGTTCGTGACATCGCGGTGCATTCCGGACTCGCTCATGTGGCCCCCACCCCGGACGACTTTTCGAGGAAAACCCGGATTCCAGCCCTGAAACCTATGGGCAGGCCGGGATGCTTGTCAATGTATTTGCGGGTGTCAACCGGACCAGAAAATCCTCGCCCCGATGGGGGCCGTGCAGGATACTGAAGCCGGGGGAATCCGTGACCCGCCACGATCCGAACCCGCACCGCCGGGAGGCCCCGATCCGACGCCTGCCCGACCACCTGGTCGACCAGATCGCGGCGGGAGAGGTGGTCGAGCGTCCCGCGTCGGTGGTCAAGGAGCTGGTCGAGAACGCCCTGGATGCCGATGCGCGCCGGATTCGTGTGGAGGTGCGAGGGGGCGGGCGCGACTGGATCGCCGTGACCGACGACGGCTGGGGCATGGGTGCCGATGACGCTCGGCTGGCGCTGAGGCGCCACGCCACCAGCAAGATCGGGGCGGCGGAAGACCTCGCGCGAATCGAGACCTACGGCTTTCGGGGCGAAGCGCTGCCGGCGATCGCCTCGGTCTCGCGGCTTCGGCTTCGCACCCGGTCCCGCGGTTCCGCCACCGCCTTCGAGCTTCGGGTCGAGGCGGGCCAGGTGCTGGAGGAGCGGGCCGTGGCCGGACCCGAGGGAACGCGGGTCGAAGTGGCGGATCTGTTTGCGAGCGTTCCGGCGCGGCGAAAGTTTCTCAAGAAAATGACCACCGAATGGGGCCATGTGGCGGACTGGCTGGCTCGCTCGGCGCTGGCGCGGCCCGAGGTTCACTTCGACATCCGCCGGGAAGATCGGCCCGCCTGGGTGTGGCCCGCCGTCACAGAGCCCCTGGACCGGATCGCCGCTGTGGTGAGCGAGGACGATGCCGCCGCTTTCGTCGCCGTGAACCACGCCGACGAAGGTATGGCGCTCCGGGGCTTCGTCTCGCGACCCGATCGACACCGCGGCACCCTGGGCGGCGTCTACTGGTTCGTGAATCGACGGCCGGTTCGCGACCGCCTGCTCCAGCACGCACTGGTCGACATCTATCGCGACCTGCTACCCCGGGGCCGCTTCCCCCTCGCCGTACTGTTCCTGGAGATCGAGCTCGCCGCAGTGGATGTGAACGTGCACCCGGCCAAGTGGGAAGTCCGCTTTCGCGATCCCCAGGCCATCCACCGACTCGTGCGCCAGGGCGTCCGCGCGGCGATCGAGACGCGGAGCTGGGCATCGCCCGGGATCGCCGAAATTCCGCCAGCGGCCCAAGCGCCGCAAGCACCGTTCGGCGCGGGCAGCGAGCCACAGGCGAGCGAAGATCGCGGGTTCGGCGCGCGCAGCGGTCTCAGCGACAGCGTTCAGCGAGCGTCGAAGTCGACTTCTGGGCCGACTTCGCTCCCCCGCTTCCACAGGCGGGTCCAGTCGATGCACCCGCCTCGTCCACTGAGCCGGCCGCCGCCGCCCGCGTCTGCTTCGGGGACCTGCGCCTTCTCGGGCAGCTCATGGCCACCTATCTCGTGGTCGAGGCCAGGCAAGGGCTCCTTCTCGTGGATCAGCACGCGGCCCACGAGCGGGTGCTCTACGAGCGGCTCCGAGACCAGTGGCGGGTGGGAGAGGTGGAATGCCAGGGCCTGCTGGTGCCCGCCAGCGTGCCCCTCGATCCCGCCCGGTTCGCCACCCTGACCGATGCGTCCCAGGTCGCCCGGCGGCTCGGTTTCGAGCTGGAGCCCTTCGGCCCGGACACTGTGGCGGTTCGGAGCGTCCCGGCGCTGCTGGCGGGGCGCGACCCGGGGCTCTTGGTGCGCGACCTGGCCGACGAACTCTTGGCCGCCGGGATGGCCGGCGAGACGCCGCCCGACGCGGCCCGGATGCCGGATGCCGCAGACCGTGTATTTGCGTCGCTGGCCTGCCACAGCGCCCGGCGGAAGGGCGACCGGCTGGTGCCCCGCGAGCAGCGGGCGCTCCTCGACGCGGTGGATGCGATCCCCTGGGCACCCACCTGTCCCCACGGCCGTCCGGTTTTCGTCCCCTTCGGTCTTGCCGAGATCGAGCGACGCTTCGGGCGCCGCTAGCAGGCCGAGACCTTCTACTTCCGCGGCCTTCGGCCTTGGAGGCCTCCGCGCAGCGGTCTCAGCGACAGCGTTCAGCGAGCGTGGAAGTCGGCCTCTGGGCCGACTTCGCTCCCCCCTCTTCTGAAGGCGAGCGGAGTGCCGGAACCCGAGCGCGAGCGGTCAGCGAGCGCGAGGCCCGGCTGGGCTAGCTGCCGTCGGCGACTTCGCGCAGCTCCGACGCCGCGGCGTCGAGATCCCGGGCGAACTCCGCCAGGTCGGGCATCAGATCCCAGTCGCCGGTCAGCCCGAGGTGGATCTTGTCCAGATAGCTCATGGCGGCGACCGCCAGACCCTGGTTCTCGAACAGGGGAAGGTGAGCGTGGAACTCGGTCAGCCGGGCTCCGAGCAGGTAGAGCGGGAACTCGGGACCGCGAATGTTGCTGACGATCATGTTGTAGGGATTCAAAATCGAAACGATCGCCACCAAACCCGAGGGCAACAGCGTCGATCCGCTCGCATCCGCGAGCCGCATGAACAGGTCGATGCCCCGGGCTGCGTTCAACGCCTTGAGCCGGCGCGTCTGATCTCGGATCCGCTCGAAGCGCCGCTTCGGATCCCTCTGGGCGATGGGCAGGCTGAGGAACCAACTGGACACCTTGTTCTGGACCCCCAGGTCGGCTTCTCCGTCGCGGATATCGACGGGAACCGTGATGCGAAAGTCGAGACCCTTGAGCGACACGCGCCGCCGTCGCAGCAGCCGCCGGACCGCGCCGGATACGATCGTGAGAACCACGTCGTTGATGGAGCCGTCGAGGCGCTTGCGGATGTCGCGGACCTCGGCCAGATCCAGGTCCTTCCAGTCGATGCGACGCTGGCCGCCGATGGGTTGATTGATCGGCGTCTTGGCGGGCCGGGTCAGGCCGCCGCTCAGCGTCTCCCAGGCGGCGCCGGCGCCTTCGGCCACGTTGTCGATGGCTGCGCGCGGGCTGGCGACGGCGTCGATGAGAGTTCGCGCGACGGAGACCGAGAACTCGGCGCTCCGCGACACCCCGTCGCCGAGAAAGTCGAGGATCCCCGGCGGCGGCTGCGGCTTCCATTTCGGCGCCCGCGCGATCGTCGTTTCGGCGGTCGGGCTGAGGAGCGAGGTGAGAACGCCGACACCGGAAACGCCGTCGACCAGACTGTGGTGAACCTTCGCGACGGCGGCGAACCGATCCCCAGCGAGGCCTTCCACGAACCAGATCTCCCACAGCGGCCTGTCCCGTTCGAGCGGTTGTGAGGCGATCCGTCCGGTGATCTCTTTGAGTTCCTCGTCGCCGCCCGGTCGTGGCAGTGCGGTATGACGCACGTGGTACGCGAGATCGAACCGCGGGTCGTCGACCCAGATACAATGACGTTGGAGGAAGGTGTAGGCGAGCTTCTTCCGGTAATGGGGAAGAAGATGGAGTCGGGACCCGATGTGGGCGCGCACTCGCTGCATGTCGAGCCCGCCCTGACTCGCCAACAACGGCCCCAACTCGAACACGGCGATGGCCGTCACATGAATGTGACTGCCCAGACCCTCGAAGATTACGAAGGAGCTGTCCTGGGCTGATAGACGCTCGAACCCCTTGCCCACCACACCACACTTTACTCGGGAACCGGACGGTGACGAGCGCAAACCTCCATCGAATCAATATTCAAACGTCGTTTGGCTGAAGGTTAGAAGCGGTGTGCTGGGAAGATGGCGCTCAGGATGAGACCCAGGACCAGGAGCCCGCCTGCGCGTCGGGTGAGCGCGAAGGCCCAGGTGACGTACCAGAGCGGCCAGATCGGGAAGTTGGGCGGCGGCGATGAGGGCGGCGGCCGACTGTAGATCTTGAGAACCTGCCACAGCCGGGGCACCGCCAGAAAGACCAGCAGCGTCCAGAGGCCCAAGGTGCCCACCAGCACCAGACACAGGACGAAAACGAAGAACGCCACCATCAATTCCTGATTCAGAAACAGCGCGCGCTCCCTGCCCAGGATGACCGGCAGCGTGCGAACGTGTCGCTCACCGTCGGCCTCGAGCTTGTCGACGTGCTTTCCGATCAGGACACTCGTCACCAAGATCGCGTAGGGAAGACTCGCCACCAGCACCCACGGCGGAAGTTCGCCCGCCGTCACGTAGTAGGTGCCGCCGATCATGAGGGGTCCCCAAACCACGAACACGCCGGGCTCGCCGAGACCCCGATG
>JACZXC010000454.1 GCA_022571825.1 Myxococcales bacterium
CCAAACCGAATGGCTATCGATCCCTGCATACCACCGTGATCGGTCCCTACGGCGAACGGATGGAGGTCCAGATCCGATCCGCCGAAATGCATCGAGACGCGGAGTTCGGGATCGCGGCGCACTGGAAATACAAGGAGGGGCGGCTCTACGGGGAAAGCGACGAGGACGGGAAGTTCGCCTGGCTGCGGCAACTGTTCGAGTGGCAGCGAGAGCTCGCCGATCCCCACGAGTTCATCGACACGGTCAAGGTGGATCTCTTCCCCGACGAAGTCTTCGTGTTCACGCCGAAGGGCGATGTGATCAACCTGCCGCGCGGTTCCACCCCGGTAGATTTCGCGTATGCGATTCACAGCGAGGTGGGTTCCCATTGTTCGGGTGCCAAGGTGAACGGAAAGATCGTCGCCCTGCGGCATCCGCTCAGCGATGGCGACACCCTCGAGATCCTCACCAGCCGCGATCAGCGGCCCCGCAAGGATTGGCTGGAGTTCGCGGTTTCGGGCCGTGCTCGCAGCCGCATTCGTCACGCGATCCGAGCATCGGAGAAGGAGAGCAGCCGGGGGCTCGGCCGGGAGATCTTGGAACGGGAGCTGCGCCGGGCGGGCCTCTCATTGAATCGGCTGCTGGAAGGCGATCGCCTCGATCCCATCGCGAAGAAGCGAGTCCGCGGGTCCGTGGAGGATTTGTTCTCCGCGGTCGGTTATGGGCGGCTGCCGGCGATCGAGGTGGTCCGGGCGCTTCAGGGGGGCGAGACCCCCGAAACTGCTGCGGAGCCGTTGCCCAGGCGGTGGGGATTCTTCCGCCGGTTGGGGAAGCCATCATCATCGGGGGTTCGCGTGAGCGGGCAGGCCGATGTGATGGTTCGGTTCGGGCGCTGCTGTGCGCCACTGCCCGGCGACGACGTGATCGGGTTCGTGACGCGCGGGCGCGGTGTCACGGTTCACGTGAAGGACTGCGCCACGGTATTCGAGCTCGACCCCGCGCGACGGATTGATGTGCAGTGGCAGCCCGACGCCGGGTCTCCGCGGCGGATCCGCATGCGCGTATGCTCGGCGGACCAGCCCGGACTGCTCGCCAAGGTGACCAAGACCATCTCCGCCGCGGGAATCAACATCGGCGCGGCCCGGGTGACCACGACCCAGAATGGCAAGGCGATTCAGACCTTCGATCTCTGGGTGACGGATGCGGCGACCCTGAATTCGGTGATGAAGCAGATCGAGCGGGTGAAGGGCGTGTCCTCAGTGGAGCGGTTGCGCCCGTAGGGAGAACCCCCGGATGCGGCGAGGGGGGCTTCGGATCGGGGCTAGCCCAGCCGGGCCTCTCGCTCGCTGAACGCTGTCGCTGAGACCGCTGCGCGGAGGCCTCCAAGGCCGAAGGCCGCGGAAGTAGAAGGTCTCGGCCTCCTAGCGGGCGTGCAGGTCGGCGGCGATGGAGTCGCCGGCTCTCCAGCCGAGCAGGACGTCTCCTTCGAATCCAAGGGCCGCGACGTCGGCCCTTTCCAGGGCGTAGATCGGAGGCTTCAGCGACAGCCGGAGGTCGCATTCGCTGGGCCAACCGCGGCCGGGCCCGGGGTCGAGGAGAGGTGCGTCCGTATCCCAGACCGGCGTCGCGATCGGTTCCGCTTCGAGTCCGCCGTTGGCCGTGAAGGGCATCACTCCCTCGACAACCCGGGTGACCTCCGCCCTTGCGTCCGCCGGATCGGTATCGGCGGGAAGTACCACCGAGGCCACTACGTCTACGCGCTCGTCGCGCTTCGCGCCCGGGAAGACCCGAAGCGCGACGACGTGGCCTGGCTCCAGGGGACCCGTCGGATGCCCCACGCAGATCACCCGGGGCGCCATGCCCTCGGGCAGCACCGACCGTCGCGCTCGGTAGTGGAGACTGATCCGCCGATGGCTGGGGGCAGGGTGACGGAGCAGGTCGGGGACCGGTTCGTCGCCATGGGCGACGGCCAGGTTCTCTCGAGGAGCGTTCAACACCAGGACCCGGCCCACCCAGATCTCGCTTGAGTTCTCCGGGACAAGCCCGGGCTGGTTGGCGACATCGATCAGGCGCAGGCGACCGGGGATCACACGAAAATCCGCGAGCAGGGATTCGAGGCGGCGGCGCAGAAGTTGTCGCAATCCGCCGCGAAGGACGCCACTCCCCTCGAGGGGCGTGCCCAAGAGTCGCGCCTGAGCCTCCGGTGAGGGCGACTGGCTCCCCAGATTCGAGAGCGCCCGGACCTGCGCAGCCAAATAGACGGACAGGCGGGGCGACGCGTCGGTCACCTCCGCCGGTAGTCCCCGCTCACGCGGGGCGCGGCCGGAAATTTGGGTGCCCACGCGGGCGCTGGGCGATCGCCTCCGTGCGTGAGGGACCCAACGCCGGGACATTCGCACCACCGGAGAACGGAGCATGGCTTCCCGCTCCGCCGTCGCGGCATGGGCCAGAGCCCGGACCAGGGCCTGGGCCTCCTCGGGCTTCGCCAACCCCCACGCCACGAT
>JACZXC010000455.1 GCA_022571825.1 Myxococcales bacterium
CCCGGGTGCGCGCGTCGAGGGCATGCCGACTTTGCTCTGGACACTGCTCGTGGCCGTCGGGATTGCCCTGGGTTCCGACGCCAACATCGCGGGACACGCTCTGGGCCTGGTGTTCGGGACCGGATTGCTGGTGGCGACCACGCTCTACGCTCGCGCGCTGGTGGGTGCGGCCGGCTCTTGGCTCTCGGGCGTGGCGGCGTGGGTCGTCGTCTCATCGGTGGCCTTCATTCTCTGGGCGACTTCGGGAATGGAGACGGCGCTGTTCGCGGCCGCGACCACGGCGGCGTTGGCGGCCCAGGTTCGGGGACACCTGGGTTGGGCGACCGTGGGCGCGTTGGTCGCAACGTTGACCCGACCCGACGGGATCCTGGTGGCGGCCGTCATCTTCGGGTTTCACCTCGCTTCCCGGTGGCGCGAGGGGCGGCGCGCCTGGACCTGGCCCGCGGTCTATGCCGTCGGCGTCCTACTCCTCACGGGTTTTCGTCTCGCCTACTACGGGACACCCGTGCCCAATACCTTCTACGCCAAGGTCGGTGGGATCCCGATCGAGCGCGGCTTGGCCTACCTCATGGACTTCCTGGGCGACGGCGCGGCCCTGCTCGTGATTCCGGCCGCGATTGCGGTGGTGCGGGACCGCCTCAGCTGGCCCGGCGCCGCGTTTTGCGCCGTGCAGGGTCTCTACGTGGTATCGGTGGGGGGCGATGTGTTTCCCGACGCGCGCTTCCTGCTTCCCGCGCTCGCCTGCATGGCCGCGCTCGCGGTGCGGGGTGCCGCCGCGGCCCACAGCCTCGATTCCTACGCGGGCATCCTGATTTTCCTGCAGCTTCCGATGGCGATCGCCTGGAACGTGTTCGGAATTCTTCCCGCGCCGGTGGTCCTGGGACTGGTGCTTCCGGCGATCGGTGCAGCGGTCGGCGTGGCTCTGAGACGTCGCTGGATCGGGGTCGCCACCCTGGCCATCGTCGCGGTCGTCGGCGGCGGCCTCGCGGGGATGAATCGGGAGGCGGTTCGCGATTTCGCCCGAGGGTCGCGGTTGAATCAAGAGCTCAAGCGGGTGCGTCGGAGCTTCGGCGTGCTGGAGCGGATGGGGTTCATGCGCGCCCAGATCCTTCGAGATCGCGGCGATCCGATTCGCCTGGTAGCTGGGGGAGCCATCGGCGCGTTCGGTTTCCACTCGCGGCTCCCGGTCATCGACCTCTACGGCTTGGTCGATCCTGAAATCGCTCGCAACCGTGAGGAAGTCGACGCCGACGCGGTGCTGCTTCCGGGTCATCAGCGATCGAATGCCGGCCGAATCTTCGCTCGGCAGCCCGACTACATCCTGATTCCCAGGCCCAGCTCCGGGATCTCGGAACGGCTCCCCGCAAACCTCGCGATCGTGGCCCACCCGGACTTGGCTGCCCATTACGAATGGGATCCGGAGGTCTGGGGATACCGCAGGAACCGACGATGAGGCGTTCCTCGCTGCTGGCGCTCCTGCTGGTGACACCGATCGGGTTTGCGTCGAAGTTCTACGCCGGGCCGGGTGCGAGCTGGGTGGGGGCCTACGCCGGAGGTGCTCTCTACGAGATTTTCTGGATCCTGGTGATCTTGACGGTGTGGCCCCGGCTTCCGGTCCCGCGGGTCGCCATCGGGGTGTTCACCGTGACCTGTGGTCTCGAGGTGCTCCAGCTCTGGCGGCCGCCGATGCTCGAGGCCCTCCGTTCCACTTTTTTGGGGCGCGCACTAGTGGGGTCGACCTTCTCCTGGTGGGACTTTCCCCACTATGCCGCGGGGGCGGCTGCCGGGTTCGCCCTGGCCCGCGCTTTGGCGGGTCGCGCGGCGGCCGCCGCGGATCCGGCCGGTCGCTCAGCTTCGGTATAGTGCTCCGAGGCGGCCACCGGGGACGCAATCGCTTCCGAGGGAGATTCTCCTCTGCCTTCGCGGGGTTGCAGGAATTCCGGCAAGCTGTACGGATCGCCCTTGTGGGGACTCTGTGGGGACTTTTCGAGGTGGGCGAGAAGGTCGGCCGGAACCTCGCCGGTCTTGAGGCGCGGCGGCTCGACGTACAAGAACTCGTCGCCCGCCTGGCCGATGTACCGCGCATAGTGGGTCTCGCTGACGCTGACCCCTGCGTGCCCGAGCTGGCGGCTCACCCACTGGATCGGGATCCCCAAGGTGAGGAGGTGCGACGCGAACGTATCCCTCAGATCCTTCCACCGGATTCCCGGGAGATCCGCCCGCCGCGTGATGCGCGTCCAGGCGGTCCGCAAGAGCGGGTCGCTGAGATCGGGGAAGATGAGCTCCTCGCTCGTCGGGCGTCGTGAAATGTAGAGGTCTCCCAGCGCCTGCCGAAGGCGCCTCGAGAGCCCCACGCGGCGCATCCGGCCGCTCTTCGTGGTGCCGTCCTGGGTCGCGCCGCGGGACCGGCTCGCCTCGATGATGAGGTGGCGCCGCCGGTCGTCTTCGTCCGCCCCCCACGCGATGTGACGCCAGCG
>JACZXC010000456.1 GCA_022571825.1 Myxococcales bacterium
GTCTTCATCCTCGAGCCCCGGACCCGGGTGCTGGCCGCCTGGGGGATCATCGCCCTGCTGATCGCCGTCTTTCCGGCGAACCTCTACGCGGCGGCGGAAAACCTCAGCGCCGAAGGCGCTTCCGGCGGCGCACTCGCCACCCTGCGGCTGCCCTTCCAGGCGCTCTTCATCCTCTGGGCCTGGTGGTACACGCGATCGGACGGCTAGACGGCCGGACGGCCGGACGGCTGGACGGCTAGACCGCTCGATGGCCACCAACCGCCAACACGCGGCAAGAAAAAGAGGGACCCCCGCATACGGCGGGGGGCCCTCTCCGAACCCGATGGGTGCCTAGAAGCTACTTCTTCGCGTTGTTCGGATTGTCCGAACCCGTGTTCTTCGCCTTGGATGTTCCGCCACCCTCGCCGGGATTGGTGCCGTCACCGAGGCCCGACTTGTTCGCGCCATCAGAACCAGGGCCTCCCGTGAGAGAGATCACCGTGGTGGTCCGATCGAACACGTCGTCAGAGATGACGACGGGCTCACCGGAGCCGACCACGTAATCCGCAGCCGCGAGGCCCGGCCCGAAGGCCAGCATCGCAACGGCGACCAGGGCTAGATTCCAGAGTCTGTGGACAAGAGTTGGGTTCGACTGCATGCAAACACTCCTTTCGAAGACCGTTCGACCCGTTCGCCCGTCAGCTGACCGACGCGCGCGTGAGGGCACTGGCTTTGCGTCACCGCCTTTCGACGGCTTTGCCTTTCTCGAGGAGCCGGTGCCCGGGCACTTTGCCCGGGTGCTCCTGACCCTGCCGGACGCCGAAGCGGCCGTCAGCAGTCACGGGGTCTCAACGGCAGACGGGAACGGGGCTTTAGTCCCACATGCCGACCGACCGACCGACACGACCGACCGACCTGCCGGCCGGACCCCCGCGACGGCCCGCGACGCGCCTCATGGACGACTTGTAGTCCCCGCCTGCACGCCCGTGATCCTGCGCTTCCCGGGACCACCCCCGGCAACTTCAGTCGACTTCCGCGAACACCGATGAATACGACGTCTACTACCGGAGAGGGGCCTCAGATGATTGCTCGGTTGCGTCGATTCACGGCAGCTCTAATGACCTGCGCACTGCTCGTCGGGGCCGGCACGCCGGCTTTCGCTGGCACGTTCTCGAGCGACATCGGTCGATCCGAAATCGACACCGTTCCCGTGGTGCTCGACGCCTTCATCCTGCGACCGGTCGGTCTCCTGATGACAGGGCTGGGAATGGTGACCTTCGCCGTGCTCGTACCGATCATGGCGATCACGCGACCGAGCAACATGAACAAGCCCTTCAACACCCTCGTGGTCCTGCCGGCGCGTTTCACCTTCGTGGATCCCCTGGGATACCATCCGGATCGCAACCGCGCAGAGGTGAAGGGGAAAATCCTCTAGCGCCGATCTTTCGGCGTGTGAATCCACTCGGCCCGCCCGGGCCCTCCGGGGGGCGGAGGCTACACTGCGTGAGCATGAGGGCCCAGACCGAGGTCCACGCGCTCACGGCGAAGCACGCGGCGGCCTACGCCAACCTCCGTCGGCGCGCCCTCGAGACCGACCCGCTGGCCTTCGCGATTCCTGTGGCCGGGGATCCGGGCGCCTCCCTCGACGCGGTGGAGAGCGCCCTCGCCGAACTTCCCCGCGACGCCCTGGACTGCATCCTGGGGGCCTTCGCGCTGAACCTGGTCGGGGTCGTCGGTGTTACGCGCGAGCCGGCGGCCCGCCATCGCATCCGGCTCTGGGGCCTGTACGTGATCTCCGAACGTCGAGGCTGCGGGATCGGGCAATCGCTTCTGTCCGGCGCCTACGACCGCTCGCGCAGGGTGGCGGGCGCCGAGCAGCTCCTCGCGCGGGTCCCCGCCGCCAGCGCAGCCACCATCCGACTGCTCGAGCATTTCGGCTTCGAGGCCGGCGATGTCGATCGCGGCGCCCTGGACGAGAGCTCCGTGGCGTGGGTGGCCCTGACGCTGAACCTGCCTGATGAAGCGGCCTGACCCCGATTCGAGAGCCGCAGAGACACGCGATCGTGTTCAGCGTACCGCCCCGTGCGCCGATCAGTCGGTCGGGGAGCGCGGGATGAGTAGCCACAGCGAAGAGGCGACCCGCCTGCTGGCGGAGATCGACCGGGGAGCCGACGCCGCCTTGGCCCTGGCACGCTGGATGTCGGCCCACCCGGAGCTGTCGCTGGAGGAGCGCGAGACGAGTGCTCGCTACATCGACTATCTCGAGAAGCGGGGCTTCGCCATCGAGCGCGGCGTGAGCGGCCTGGAGACCGCGTTCCTGGCGCGACACGGCGCGGCGGATGCACCGGTCACGGTGGCTCTGTTGGCGGAAATGGACGCCTTGCCCGAGATTGGGCACGCCTGCGGCCACAATCTCTCGGGTCCGGCCAGTCTGCTGGCGGCCTCGGCCCTCGCGGCCACACTCCCCAGCGACGCCCTGGGTCTGCTGGTGGTCGGG
>JACZXC010000457.1 GCA_022571825.1 Myxococcales bacterium
GCGTCCCGAAGGCTGGCCACGGCGCTGTCCGGTACCGGCTGCCCGGGCAGTGCCTCGCGGTAGAGCTCGCGGATCTCCTGTTCCATCGCGGCGGCGCGCCCCGAGTCGAGTAGGTTCCCCGTCACGAAGCTCACCAGGGACAGCGCCAGGGCCGCGGCGGCGAGTCCGGCGGTCCAACCGAAGTCGCGTCGAAGGCGCCCGAGGTCGAGGCGAACCGCGAACTCCTCGCGGCGAAAGTTCATTCCCGTGCGCGCCCGCGCGGTTCCTCGCAGGGCCAGCGCGATGGCGGGGGCATAGACGAGGGGCGGACCGCCGGCGACGAGGCCTGCGGTGACCGATCCGGGCTCGGGGAGGCCGAGCCGCGCCGTGGCCAGGCCGGTGTACTCGGCCAGGTATTCGTCAATTCCGTCCAGCTGGGCCGTGCCTCCGAAGAGTGTCAGCTCGCACGCGGCCCCGGAATCCGCCCGGGGCAGGAGGGGTTCCAGCGATGTGAGGGTGCGCACGATTTCGCGGGCGATGCGGTCGAGCACGGCGGCGGTCTCCGGCGATCCCTCGGGGGTTCCGGGTCCCAACCAGCGCTCCTCGATCTTCGCGCGTTCCGCATCCTCGGCGTCCAGGCCGCGGTCCTTCGCGAGGGCCTCGGTGAGGGCCCATCCGCCGACGGGAATCGTGCGGGTGGCCGCGGCCCGTCCGTCCAGCAGCAGGCAGAAGGTGGATTTTCGGTGGCCCAGGTCCACCAGCAAGCGCACGCCGTCGAGGGCGAACACCGAGACCAGGTTCGCCAGCACCAGGCCCTCCGCCTCCAGGATGTGGGGCTCGCAGCCCGACGTGCGCAGCGACGCCAGCAGGTCTGAAACCTCCCGACGCCGCACGATGGCCGCAATCACTTCACTCCGCGAGCGGTCCCCCCCCACGACATCCCAGTCCACCACGAATTCGTCGAGTTCGAAGGGAAGATCCGCAGCCACCTCGAAGGGGACGGCCTGGGCGAGCCTTCGGCGCTCGCGGAACGGGAACTCGAGCCGGCGCGCCGAGATCCGATCGCTGGGTATCGCGGAGACGACGTTCTCGACACTGAGGCCGTGGGTCCGCACCAGGCCCCCGGCGAGCTCCGACAGGGAGATCGCCGGGTCGCCGCGCCTCAGAGAGTGGAGCGACACGGCTTCGATTCCGCGCAGGGTCTGGCGGAGCTCCACCGCCTTGAGGGTGTGGCTTCCCAGGTCGAGGCCCAAAACATTCTTCAGGAAAAGCATGGCGCTGCACCGATCAACGAACGACCCAAGATAGCACCTGGGGTGATTCAACCTCGCTTCGATCGATCACCGCCACCACGACGCGTCGCACGTCGCCCACCCGCGCCTCCGCCCGCACCGAGAAGACCTGAGAACGGAAGGTCGGCGGCGGATAGATGGCGTTGGTCACGATCTCGCGTATCGGCGTACAGCCTTCGACACTTTGCTCCTCCGGACAGATGAGACCCCCATCCTTTCGCGCCTCGAGGATCCTGCGAACCGTCTTCCGGCCCGCCAGGACCAGATCTTCGCCGTCGTCGTAGTAGAGCAGGGCCAGTACGTGGGGAGGCGCCGTGTTGAGGTTGATGCCGCCGCCCCCGGCGTAGGGGTAGACCGTCACGTAGTCACGCATTGCATCCACGAGCTTGGCGTCGAAGCCTTCGATCAGCCGCAGCTCATCCACGCTCATGAGGGGCTGGTTGGAGGCGGTATAGGGCGGGTCTTGCCGCTGGTAGTACTCGTCCTCGGGTCCGCCGCGCTGGCGATCCGAGTCGTGGTCGACCCAGTCGATCAGGCTGTCTGCGAGCTGCCCGGTGTCGTACAGCTTTTCGCCGGGCGCGACGGGCATCTCGTCGATCACCTTCTCGAGGAGCTCTTCCAGGAGAAAGTCGGTCCTCTCGTCGAGGACGCCGCCCTCGTCGGTCGCGAATAGCGCGTTCAGGTTGAGCTTGGCTCCGGCATCGTTGATCTGCAGTCGCAGGGTCCCGCCGAAGTCGGTTTCGATCGGCACCTCGCGGATCCGAAACCAATCCTCTCCGGCGCTGTCGAGGGCCTCTCCGTTTTCCGCATCCCGGAGGGCGTCCTCCCGCAGCAGCGCCTTCGCGATCCGCACGCCCCCCCGGGCCAGGGCTTCGGCGCGGGCGGCCGACTCGCGATTGCGCGAGATCATGGCATCGATGGTGGCCCGATGCGTGAAGGTCGCCACACTGCTGACGAGCAGCAGTGCGAAGAAGAGTACGATGAGGAGTACGACTCCCCGCTCCCGGTCGCGGGGGCTCATTGCAGGAGCGCCTGGCACCCGGGCCTCAGTAGGTCCAGGAGGGCGGGGTCGAGGGAGAGGAAAGAGCGGACCCTCGGATCCGTGATCGCGAGGCCGGCGTTGGCGTCACGCAGTCTCCGCAATTGATCCCACTTGGGGCCCAAGTGGAGTCCG
>JACZXC010000458.1 GCA_022571825.1 Myxococcales bacterium
GGGCAGCCATCTGCGGTCCCTTGGGATAGTGATGCAGACCAGATTCCCGGAAGGAGAGCGAATTGTGGCAAAGTACATCGTGGAATACATCGCGCGCACCTCGGTGGTGGCCGTCGCGCTGGTGAGTGCCAGTCCGGCGGCCTCGGTCAGATAGGCGGGCTGCAGGAAGCAGAGGATTCCGTAGGGCAGCCAGATAAGTGCCGAGAACCCGAGGAAGAGTCGGATCGCGAGCAAGTCGGGCCTCCTTCCGTTGGTTCCGGCGAGCGATCGGGCCCGCCTTCCCTCGGATCTACGGGGCTGCTCCGAGGTGTCCCTCGATCGCCGCCTCCCACTCCTTGGGGCGGAAGAACATCGGACCCATGCCGCCTCGGTAGGCCACCTGGCCGTCGGTACCAATCAGGTACAGCCGCTCCGGCATGCCCGCGTAGGTCTTGGCGACGGCATCGTCCATCTCGTCCACGACGGCGGGCATCTCGAGGGCCATCTTCAGCATACAGGCCTCTCCCACCTGCAGCCGTTCCTCCATCGAGCGATGCTGGCGAAACAGAACGGCATCCTTTTCGTTCTCCTTGACCTGCCAGCCGTCAGTCGGATGGATCTCCTTGATATAGACGACGACGAACTGGACGCGATCCCGGAAGCGCCTGTAGATACGGTTCAGGGTCCCAGCCTGGGCCCGAAACGGGGGTCAGGTGTAGCTGCCGAAGATGAGTCCGACGGGTCGGTTGCCGAAGTGGTCGGACAGCCGCATCGAACCGCCCTCCGATGGGGCGGATCCGGGGAGCCAAGGTAGACAGAAGTCGGGAGCCGGCTCGCCTTCTTGAACCCCGGCTGCGTCCGATGCCACCAATTCCGCGATCACGACCGCCGCTTTCGGGTGAGAAACCGCATCGGCGAGGTCTTCGATGGTGAGCCCCGCCAATTTTCCTTCCGACTGGTCCCGTTCCAGGGTTTCTCGCATGCCTTCCATCATGGCCTTGACATCGACCGCGCTCATCGGTGGTCCTCCCGATTCCGTCGGGAACATAGCCCACGCCCCCGGGAGCGGGCCGGCGCTCTGGGGTGACCGCGACACACCCGCAGGCCGATAAGCCCGCGGGTGACTTCGTATCCAATGTGATTGACTGCTCTTCCAGGTTAGTCTCGTCGGCAACCGCGGTCTGAAACTCGGCGCGGGGGGGAGGACCTGGGGATGGCGCATCGAGACCGAGACAGGCAAGAGGGGGAGGCTGCGGACTCGGGGCCCCGTGGCACCGCGACCACCTACATCGACCAGAGCTGCGAGCTGTCGGGTCAGCTCCGATTCAAGGACACCGTGCGGATCGACGGTCGAGTCGAAGGCGAGATCGAGGGCCTGAGCGGTGTGATCATCGGAAAGACCGGCCGGATTCGGGCTACGATCCAATCCGATACCGTCGTCGTGCAGGGAACCGTCAAGGGCGACATCTTCGCTCGAAGCAAGATCACCCTTCACGAGACCGCCCGGGTCGAGGGCGAGCTTCGGAGCGCCAGAATCATCATTGAGGACGGCGCGCAGTTCACGGGGCGCATCGCCATTGGCTCCGAGGTGTCCGAGGAGTCGGCGAAGGACACGCGCCCGAGTCAGGAGCCCGCGGATCCGCCGCGAGCGGTGAGTGGTTCCGCGGCCGTTTGATTCACCTCCCGGAAGGTGCTCCGCCGGGGCTCAGAAATCGCACCATGCAGGCCATATCCTCGCTCCCGCCGTCGAGCTCGCGCGCGTTGCGTTTCAGGCCCTCGTGATTGAATCCGTGCTTCTCATAAAAAGCGACCGCCGCCCGATTGGATACGAAGACCTCGAGCTGGACCCGGGTAATGCCCTGCCGTCGGCTCTCGGTCAGGGTGGCGTCCAACAGCCGACGACCGATTCCCCGGCGCCGAAACTCCGAAAGCAGTCCCATGCCGAGATTTCCCGAGTGCCGGAAGCCCACCCATCGGATCGGGGAGACGTCGCACCAGCCCACGACACGATCCGCCGCGACCGCCACGAACTGCACGATTCCGTGTTTCCGACCCTCGGCGACGAAATCGCTGACCTGATCCAGGGGAGGGGCCTCCAGCATGGCGAGGTACCGCCCTTCCCGGGCGACGGTGTCGAGGCATCGGTGAAAGCTCGCAACGTCGCCGACCGCGATGCGGCGAATGCTCACTTCAGCGGGAGTCGCGTTCTCGATGGGGATCACTCCGTGAAGGAGCCGGCAGCATACCCCGCTCGGACCGGTGGGAAACGTCAGACCGAGTCGAATGGGGAGAGGTACTCGACGTCGCCCGCGCGGTTCCCGAGGGCGCCGGGTTCGAGCTCCGCCACCTGGAAGGCAGCGTCGAGCATCGAAGTGCGATATCGAAGGCCGCGGGGAGCCGCCGGCTCAAAGCCGAATCGCGCGTAGAACTTCGGGTTTCCCAGGACGAAGACCACCGACCGCGAG
>JACZXC010000081.1 GCA_022571825.1 Myxococcales bacterium
AGCCCGGCAAGCCCATCGCCGGCGTCCCCATCGACGTTGCCTTCATCGGCTCGTGTACCAATGGTCGCATCTCGGACCTGCGCGAAGCCGCGCGGGTCGCGCGCACGGGACACGTGCACCCGAGAGTGCGGACGCTGGTCGTGCCCGGCTCCCAGGCCGTAGACCGTCAGGCCCGGGCCGAAGGCCTCGACGAGGTCTTCCGGGCCGCGGGCTTCGAATGGCGGGAGGCCGGCTGCTCGATGTGCCTCGCGATGAACCCGGACAAGCTCATCGGGCGCGAGGTCTGCGCTTCTTCGAGCAACCGCAACTTCAAGGGACGTCAGGGTTCGCCCACCGGGCGCACGCTGCTGATGTCGCCGGCCATGGTGGTGGCGGCGGCCCTGGAGGGAAAGGTCTCGGACGTGCGGGAGCGTCTTTAGTGTCCACGACCACCAAGATCGAGCGGATCCAGGGCCGCGGCTGCGTGCTTCGCGGCGACAACATCGACACGGACCGGATCATTCCGGCCCGCTACCTGCGCTGCGTCACCTTTGACGGGTTGGGCGAGCACGCCTTCGAGGACGATCGCGCCCAGGCCAAGGGAGATCACGCCCTCGACGACGATCGCTTCACCGGTGCGAACATCCTGATCGTCGACCACAACTTCGGGAGCGGCTCGTCCCGGGAGCACGCGCCCCAGGCGCTGATGCGCCGCGGCTTTCGCGCCTTCGTCGGCGGATCCTTTGGCGAGATCTTTGCGGGAAACTGCACGGCACTGGGGCTGCCCTGCCTCACCCTGGACGACGGCGATCGCGCGCGGCTGATGGACAGCGTCGCGCTGTCGCCGGAGCTCGAGATCTCGATCGACCTCGAGGCCCGAACCGTCACCTCCCGGGCCGGAACCATGCGTGCGGGGATTCCCGAGGGGGCGCGCGGCCAGCTTCTCCGGGGCACCTGGAATGCCACCGCGGTGCTGCTCGAGGCGGGAGACGCGATCGAAGCCACCGCCGCACGCCAGCCCTACATCGACGGCTACCGCTAGCCTTGCGGGTCCCGGTCCGGGCGAAGCCCGGCCCACCCGCCCTTGGCTCGCCTTCGGAAGAAAAGGGAGCGAAGTCGGCTCAGGGGCCGACTTCCACGTCCGCTGAACGCTGTCGCTGAGACCACTGCGCGCGCTGCCGCGCTTGGCCCTCGCGCGGATCCTGGTCGGACCCGCCCGGCGACTCAACGACCGGGGAACTTCGGGTCGCGCTTCCCGAGAAACGCGTCCATGCCCTCGTTGCGATCCTCGCTGGCGGAAATGATTCCGAAGGCGGCCTGTTCCAAGGTGTGGGCCACATGCGGATCCGCGCCCTGCCCTGCTTGGATCACGCGCTTGGCCTGGGCGATGGCGACCTGGCTCTTGGTTGCGATCATCTCGGCGGCCCGCACCGCCGCATCGAGAAGCTCGTCCGGTGGAAAAGCTCGGTTGACGAGACCGATCCGCAGCGCCGTCTCCACGTCGATGGACTCGCCACTCAGCACCAGCTCCTTGGCCCAGGCAACCCCGACCCGGCGCACCAGGCGGCTGGTTCCACCAAATCCGGGGATCAGGCCGAGATTCACTTCGGGTTGACCGAAGCGGGCCTTGTGCGATGCGTAGATCCAATCGCAGGCGCAGGCGAGCTCGCAGCCTCCCCCCAGCGCGACTCCGTTCACCGCCGCGATCGTGGGCACCGCCAGCGCTTCGAGGCTCGCGAACGCGGCGTGCCCCAGGCGACTGAAGGACTGCGCCTCGCTGGGGGTGTGACCCCGCATTTCGGCCACGTCCGCGCCGGCGGCGAAGGCTCGCCCCGCTCCGGTGATCACCACGGCGCGCACCGATCCGTCCCGGGCGAGGTCCGCGCAATGATCGCGCAGCGATTCCAGGGTCGCGGAGTCGATGGCGTTGAGCAGCTTGGCCCGGTCGAGGGTCAGAATCGCCACCGGGCCCCGTCGGTCGGATCGGATCCGGTCCATCGCGCTGCGTCCCCCAGCTTCTCGACTGCCCGTTCTCCCGGCTGCGCGCCTGGCCGACGCGGCCGACTTTCCGGCGCCCGACGCGCAGCGCTCAGCGTTCAGCGGCCAGCGGCCAGCGGCCAGCGACGCGATGGGCGAGGCACTGTATCACAGCGGCGTCCCGCCACATGGTATGCTGCGCGGCCATCCGAGGAGGACTCGACGTGGAAACGCATTCGCGTGTCGCCACTCTCGCCGCGGGCCTGGGAATCGCCGGCGCACTCGCGCTTGTGCTGGGACCGGTCGCGATCCAGCTGCAAGCGGCTTCCCCTTTCGTCGGTTTCCGGATCTTCGGATTGGGCCTGCTGTTCGGGCTCCTGGCCCTGATCTTCGGCTGCTGGGGACTCTGGCGAACCCGCGCCGCAAGCGGGCGAGCCGGCCGGGAACGAGCCGCCCTGGGGACGGGGCTCGGGGCCACCATCGTCGCCGTGACGTTGTTCGGGGCGGGTTCCGGGCTCTCCGCTCCTCCCATCAACGACATCACCACCGATCTCGACGATCCGCCCGTCTTCGTGGCAGCGACAGAGTTCGAGGTGAACCGCGGCCGCGACTTCGCTCACGCCGGAGAGGAGCTCGCGCGCCGCCAGCGAGCGGCCTACCCGGACCTGGCCCCGATCCGCGTGAGTCAGGCACCCGACGCAGTCTGGGGCCGAGCCATTGCCGTCGCCGAAGACCTGGGTTGGGAGATCGTCGCCCGCGACCGTTCCGCCGGCGTCTTCGAGGCCGTCCAGGTGACACGGATCTTCCAATTCGTCGACGACATCGTCGTCCGTGTCCGACCCGCTTACCCGGGATCAACGGACGAGACGGGACCGACGGGATCGACCGTCGACGTACGCTCGAAGTCGCGGGACGGCAAGGGCGACATCGGAGCCAACGCCGCCCGGATCCGCGCCTTCCGCGACGCCCTTACGCGCTAGCCCAACTTCCGCAGCTCCAGAGAAAATGAGGGTCCTCTCGAGGCGGGTTCCGCTGTAAGTCCGTGGAATCGCGAGGGTAGGATTCCAGAAGCGCGTGTAGTGCCGACCTACTTCGTTGCGCTGAGGGGTCCGGGTCTGCGACACCTTCCCATCAGGGGGGAAGCCGCGATGTACCTGCGGTACTCGGTTCGTCGGAAGGACGGCAAGAAGCATGTTTACTGGCGTCTGGTCCGTTCGGTTGGCCGCAACGGCAAGGTCATCCAAGAGACCGTGGCCCAGCTCGGCGAGCTGGACGCGAAGGGTCGCGCCAAGGCGAAGGCGCTTGCGCGGCAGATCACCGGCCGAGGCGATCAGTGCGAGTTGTTCGAGGACTCCGCGAGCGCAGGGGCGACGGCGTCGGTTCGACTCGATCGCGTGCGCGTCGAACGGGGCCGCGCCTTCGGCGACGTTTGGCTGGGCTGGCGGTTGTGGCGAGCCCTGCGGCTGGATGCGTGGTGCGAGGAGCATCTTCCGCGCGGCCGCGAGCAGGTGCCGTGGTCCACGATGGCCGCCGTGCTCGACATCGCGCGCCTGTGTGAACCCTCGAGTGAACTCCATATTGCAGAAGACTGGTATCGCCGCACGGCGCTCGAAGACCTGCTGGGACTTCCCGCCGATCGCGTGAACGACGACCGGCCCTACCGTGCCCTGGACCGCCTGCTGCCCCACAAGGAAGCCCTCGAGCAGCACTTGGTGAAGCGACTGGGGGAGCTGTTCGACCTCTCCTACGACCTGTTGCTGTATGACGTGACGAGTACCTACTTCGAGGGCCAGGCGGAGCGCAACCCGCTGGCGCAGCGGGGCCACAGCCGCGATCACCGGCCCGACTGCAAGCAGGTCTGCATCGCGATGGTGGTGACGCGCGAGGGGATGCCGCTGGGCTACGAGGTCTTCGCCGGCAACCGCACGGACGTGACCACGGTCCAGGAGATCGTGGAAGCCATGGAGAAGCGCTACGGCATCGCCCAGCGGGTCTGGGTGATGGACCGCGGGATGTCGAGCGCGGAGAACGTGGCGTGGTTGCAGGAGACGGGGCGCCGGTATCTGATCGGAGCCCCCAAGAGTGAGCTCAAGCAGTGGAGCCGGGAGATCGCGGACGAACGCGACTGGCGGAGCGTGCGAGACGGGGTCGAGGCCAAGGTCTGTCGCGGGCCGGACGCGACGGAGACGTTCTTGCTCTGCCGCTCGGCCGATCGCCGCCAGAAGGAGCGGGCGATGCACGCGCGCTTCTCGAAGCGGATCGAGGAGCGCCTGGCGAGCCTGGGGCGACGTCTCGCGCGCTCACGCCAGAAGCTCGATCGAGAGGCCATCGGTCGCCAGATCGGCCGCATGCTGGCGCAGAACTCTCGCGCCGCGGGTCGCTATCAGATCCACGTTGTCGACGATCCCACCCAGGCCTCGGGTCTTCGCTTGGACTGGAAGGCCTTGCCCGAGTGGGATGCCTGGGCGACCCACAGCGAAGGGGCGTACGTGCTGCGCACCAACATCCACGACTGGAGCGAGGAAGACCTCTGGCGCACGTACATCCAACTCACCGAAGCGGAAGCGGCCTTCCGAATCCACAAGAGCGACCTGTCGATCCGACCGATCTGGCATCAGAAGGCCGAGCGCGTGCAGGCCCACATCCTGGTGTGCTTCTTGGCGTACGTGCTGTGGAAGACCCTCGAGCAATGGCAACGGCGAGCGGGGCTGGGCAACAGCCCGCGCACGATCCTCGAGGAACTCGGCCGCATCCAGAGCACCGACGTGGTGCTCCCGCTGGCCGACGAACCGGGGCGCGAGCTGCGAATCCGCTGTGTGGTCCGGCCCGACAAGGCGCAGGCGATGCTGCTCGATCGCCTCGGTCTTCGACCCCCCGAACGGCTGCGCGCCCCCTCCCATGGGATCAAAATGTAGTGCCGACTTTGGACCGTAAGTGCCTGAAAAGCCTGGAAACCGACCTCTGAACTGCGGAAGTTGGGCTAGCTGAGGCCGATCGTGGTAGGAACGGCCCTTGACCCGCGAGGCCCGAAGGCCAATGAGGTTCGGGCCGCCTCCCGCACAGCTCCCGGCGTCCACCACTCATGCACCGGACTCCTGCCTCGGATCAGACGCACAGGCGCTGCTTGCTGCCTGTCGTACCCGGCCGTTCTCGGACGCCAATCTTTGAAATCACAGATCCAGCCGGACCATCCTGTCATCGTCAGGGTACAGATGGCCAAGGGGATCTGAACCCGTCCTTTCGGCGTTTCGACCCGAAGCGTTCGGCTTCTGTGAATCGGCGTCGTCCACCGCAGGTGAACGGACGGTCTCCCTCTCGAGCCGAACGGGTCCCAGACACACTCTCGAGGCGGCTCGTGCCCGGTACGAACCTGGCAACGACCCGGCCGGATGGGCACCGTTGCATCGCTCGCTTCGCACGCGCGCGCCGGCGGCCACCGCGCCGAAGGCAGCTCCTACGCGCGCCGCCGCCCCGAAGACAGCGTCCTCTACGGAGCGGTTCAGGCGGAGCTCGAGACCTTCCTGGCCCGCGCGCAGGCCCGCGAACGCCCCGTGCCCCGCTTCGTCGAGCGCGAGCTCCGGGGCTTCCTCCGCTGCGGCATCCTCGCCCACGGCTTCGTGCGCGTTCATTGCGACCGTTGCGGACTCGACCGCGTCGTCGCCTTCTCGTGCAAGGGCCGGGGCTTCTGTCCGTCCTGCGGCGGGCGGCGCATGGCCGACACGGCGGCGCATCTGGTGGACCGGGTCTTGCCGGAGGTCCCCGTACGGCAGTGGGTGCTCTCGCTGCCATTCGCCTTGCGCTACCGCCTCGCCTACGACGCTTCGCTCACGAGCGCCGTCCTCGGTGTCTTCGTGCGCGGCGTCTTCGCCTCACTGCGGCGCCGGGCCCGGGAAAAGTGGGGCGTGAGCCGCGGCCAGTGCGGAGCGGTCACCTTCGTGCAGCGTTTCGGAGGCGCGCTCAACCTCAACGTCCACTTCCACTCGCTGCTTCTCGACGGCGTCTACGCGCCGGGGGCGAACGGGTCCCTGCGCTTCCTCCCCCTCCCACCACCCGCCGACGAGGAGGTCGCGCGCGTCGTCGGCCGGGTCGCCCGGCGAATCGCACGCCTCCTCGAGCGCCGCGGTCTCGGCCCCGAGTCCAATCCCACGGAAGCCGACCCTCTGGCCGACGAGGAGCCCCTACTCGCGGCCCTGTACGGGGCCTCGGTCGCCGGTCGGATTGCCACGGGCCAGCGTGTCGGCCAGAGGGTGGTTCGCGTGGGCGACTGCATCGACCCGGAGCAACTCCCGGCACTCGAGGGCGAGCGCTGCGCCCGCGCGAGCGGCGTCAGCCTGCACGCCAACGTGGCCGTACCGGCGCGCGACCGTTTGCGACTGGAGCGTCTTTGCCGCTACGTAGCGCGCTCTCCCGGCTCGAGGACGGGCGGCTCCTGTACCACCTCAAGCATCGGTGGCGCGACGGCACGACCCACGTCGTCTTCGAGCCGCAAGAGCTGATCGAGAAGCTCGCGGCCCTGGTTCCGCCTCCGCGATTCCACGGGGTCCGCTACCACGGGATCCTCGCTCCGTGCGCGAGAAAGCGGGCGCGCGTCGTGCCGGGCGACAGCCGTGTGCAAGAGCCTCGAGATCTCTCGCCTACTCGCCCTTCGCGCCCTCCTCCGGTCGCAAGGGCGGGAAACGTTCCGGGGGCTACCGGGAGAGAGGAGCCCGACCCAGACCGGCGGGATCTCCGACGGGAGGCGATCGCACGGGCGGACACCCGGATCCTCTCGGACCTCGCCCCCCAGGGCGGCGGCCCGCCCTCGCCGGAGGGGCCGACGCCCCGTGCCCGGCGCCTCGCCTGGTCCGAGCTGCTGCGACGCGTGTTCGCTGTCGACGTCCTCGAGTGCCCGCGCTGCGGGGGTCGCATGCGGCTCCTCGCGGCGATCCACCCGCCGGACGCAACGCAGTCCATCCTCGAGTGCCTCGACCTGCCCCCCCGCGCCCCACCGCTGGCCGCCCCCCAGTCCGAGGGCGGCGTCGGCTGGGCGGGGGACTTCGACGCCATCGCTTGAGCCAAAGGCACCATCGGCGGCGGGCGGTAGCGCCCTGAACCGTGGCCCGCGGGCCGACGCTTCCCGATGCGCGGCCCCCTTGTAGCGGTGCGCTCCGGGATCGGACCGTAGCGGGCGGCGGCGACGCCGCCCGCTTGAATCCCGCGCCTACGGCCCGAAATCCTCCGGAGAGTTGTCATAATCGGGGATTCTCGGACCCAAAATGTAGTACCGATTTAGAAATGTCCGGTTTCTCCAAAGTAGAAATGTCCGCTTTCTCCAGCGGCCCGCGGTATCCCCGCGGGCATGGAGACGGTGACCATGAGCTACGAGGAACTGGACCGCGTGAGCGTGATTGAGCGGGTGATCGAGAGGCGGCTGACGCAGTGTGAGGCTGCGAGGATGCTGGGCTTGACGAGCCGGCAGGTGCGTCGACTCCGCCGAGCCTACGAGCGGGACGGCCCGGGGGGCTTGGCGTCGAAGCATCGCGGCAGACCCAGCAATCGGCGGCTGTCGACCGAGCTGCGCCAGGAGGCGCTCGCCAGCGTCCGGTCCCGGTACGAGGGTTTCGGCCCGACCCTCGCACACGAGAAGTTGACGGAGTGGCACGGCTTGCGGCTCTCGGTCGAGACACTCCGGCACTGGATGATCGAGGACGGTCTTTGGGTACCCCGGGCTCGCCGAGAACCGCGGATCCAGCAGCCTCGGCGCCGTAGGCCGTGTCGCGGTGAGCTCATCCAGATCGATGGCTCCGACCACGAGTGGTTCGAGGACCGCGCGGCTCGCTGCACCCTGCTGGTGTTCGTCGACGACGCAACCGGCGCTTTGATGGAGCTCCTGTTCTGCGAGTCGGAGTCGGCGTTCTCCTACTTCGCGGCGATGCGCTCCTACCTCGAGCAGCACGGCAAGCCGGTGGCGCTCTACAGCGACAAGGCCGGCGTGTTCCGAGTCAACAAGAAGGAGCCCCACGGCGGGGCTGGAATCACGCAGTTCGGCCGAGCGCTGAGCAGCCTGAACATCGACATCCTCTGCGCCAACACGCCTGCGGCGAAGGGCCGCGTCGAGCGCGCGCACCTGACGCTGCAAGACCGGCTGGTCAAGGAGCTCCGGCTGCGCGAGATCAGCGATGTCGAGACCGCCAACGGCTTCGCCCCGGAGTTCATCGCGGACTACAACCGCCGCTTCGCGCGAGCTCCGCGAAGCGAGCATGATGCCCACCGTCCCCTGCAGCCGTCCGAGGACCTGGCCCGCGTCTTCAGCTGGCAGGAGACCCGCCTCGTCTCAAACAGCCTGACCCTGAACTACAAGCGGGTGCTGTACGTCCTCGACCCGACCGAGGCCGCGCGGGAAGCGCGTGGAAAGAGGATTGCCATCGAGGAGCGGGAGGACGGCTCGTTGAGCTTTTGGCACGGCGAGCACGAGTTGCGGGCAACGGCCTTCCCGAAGGATCACGGCGTACAGCAGGGAGAAGTCATCGAGAACAAGCGGCTCTCGGCTGCGCTGGATTTCATCAAGGAGAAACAGCGTCAGCGCACCGAAGCCAAGATTGCAAAGCCGTCCACGACCCGGCGGGACGCCCGTCTGCTGCGTGCCGGAACGCCGAAGCAGACCGCAACGGGCTGCTCCGCAGGGGCCCGACCGTGACGGATTGAAAAGGAGACAGCGGACATCTCTACTTTGGAGAAAACCGGACATCTGTACTTTGCACCGACATCGAGCGAAAACGCAGCTTGGATGCCCTATCCCCTTTTGCTCGTCCTGTTCTTTTTTGCCGCCGCGGCAGGAATCCTCGGGCCGGGTTCGGGATCGCTGCGCCGCCGCCGGAGTTCCCGATCGGGCGGGCAGGCTCCACACCGAGTTGCGTCTTGAGTGTCAAGGCGTGGTGCGCTTGTTGGTTGATGCTGAACGCGTCCGGCACCGCGTCTCACCGGCAGGTTCGCCTGTAAGTCTTCGCGATCTTGATGTTACCCGCCTCTCTCGCCGAGCTTGCGGGAGGAACGAGCGCGCTGTTGGGGCGCTGAGGTTGAATCATTCTTGGAGCCGGTGTTAGAATGAGCGCCCCTCGTTGGAATGGATCTCCAGCCCAACGGGAATCGAGCCAGCTGTTGCGGAACTTGGGGGAGTCGATGCTCAGGATGATCTCGTGGAATCAGGGATTCGCTCGGTTCACGGTGCTGTGCGTGCTCTCGGCAGGATTCGGGTGGACGGCGTCGGCAACCCCCGTCGACACGCCTCCTTTCGATGCACCGCCGGTCGCGACTCCACCCGTCGAAGGAGTTCCGGCGGAGACACCTCCCGTCGATGCCCCTCCGTTCACTGCGCCACCGGTCGGCATTCCGTCCGCCGATCCAGCGCACGGCGATGTGCCTATGGTCGAGGCTCCGGTGGACTTCGAGAAACAGGACGGCCATATCAGCATCGAGATCACTCATCCGCGCTCCGACGAGTTGGGGCTCACGGGTGCTTTTTTGTCGATCCAGTTGAACCCGGGCAACGGTGAGGGGCCCGATATGACGCACGCCGACGTGCCGTTCCAGCGCACTCGGGAGATATCGTTACCCGCAATGTGGCAACGTCGTG
>JACZXC010000082.1 GCA_022571825.1 Myxococcales bacterium
CTGCGGGGCCAGCCGAGCGGAGTCGACCGAATTCGATGAACTTGCCGGGCCGGCGAAGCAGTTCCGCCGGCCCGGCCTAGTCCACCCGATCAGCGACGGGCGCGCTGTCGCGCCGGCTTGCGGGCTGTCTTGCGGCGGGCCGTCTTCTTGCGCGCCGGCTTCCGACGAGCCGCCTTCTTGCGCGCCGGCTTCCGACGAGCCGCCTTCTTGCGCGCCGGCTTCCGACGGGTCGCCGCCTTCCGGCGGGCGGGCCGACGGCGAGCCGTACTCTTGCGGGCCCCCTTCCGACGCCGCGCCATCTTCACCTTGGCAACGTCGCCGTTCTTGTCGATGAAATAGAGGAAGCCCTCCTCTCGCTCGAGACCAACGCGAACGACCTTCTCGCGCCGTTTGGGCGAGCGCCCTCCACCCTGGGCCATCAACGCGCGACTGACGTCGCCTCGTTTGTCGAGAAAGTAGAGCCAGCCCTTTTCCCGACGGATATGGGTTCTCTCAACGATCGTGGCCATCGGCCACCTCCTTTGTGGCGATTGACTTCGACCCGCTGGAGGGAAGGCATGCGGGAACCTGGAGGACGGCGGAGGAGCACAGTGGCACGGCCCCGGGGAGGGCCAACCTCTGCGCCGACGGAGATGATGGGTCCCACCGTCGGCCATGTCAATGGTAGGTTAGGGACTTACCGATGGAATTGCGGATCTGGCTGGCGCACCCGAGATTCGAGGCGGTCGAGAATCACCCCTTCCAGGTGGGACCCGTCGAGGGCGTTGATCTCCTGGATCCCCGTCGGGCTGGTCACGTTGACCTCGGTGAGGTATCCGCCGATGACGTCGATCCCCACGAAGAACAGCCCGTCCCGTCGGAGGGACGGCGCCAGTCGCTCGACGATGCGGCGGTCCGCATCGTCGAGGCTGGCGCGCACCGGCCGACCCCCTGCGTGAAGGTTCGCCCGGACCTCGCCACTCGCGGGCACCCGAAGCAGAGCGCCAAGGGGCTCACCTTCCAGTAGAAGGATCCGCTTGTCCCCTTCGCGAATCGTCGACAGATAGCGCTGGGCCATGGTCCGACAGGTCTGGAAGCGGGTCGACTGTTCCAGGATGGACCGGAGATTCCTGTCGCTCTGACGCACGTGGAAGATGCCCTCGCCCCCGCGGCCGTCGAGGGGCTTTACGATCATCTCTCCACCAACCTTGGACATGAAATCGATGAGCTGGGGAATGCTGCGAGAGACGAGGGTGTCGGTCATGAGGTCGGCGAAGTGGAGGGTGTAGAGCTTCTCGTTGGACGACAGGATTCCCTCGGGGCGGTTGAACACCAGCGCCCTTCGACAGAGCGTCAGGATCTGGGTGGCGATGACGTATTCCGCGTCCACCGGGGGGTCCTTGCGCTGCCACACGACGTCGGCGACCTCGTCCAGCACGGCGTTGCGCGGCGGACCGAGCTCGGCATGGCACCCCGGCTCCCGGCGAACGCGAACCGGCCGGACGGTGGCCACGACCTGCCCCTCGGAGACCGCTAGGTCTTCGGGATCGATCACGAGCAGCTGGTGACCGCGATTCTGGGCCTCTAGCATCAGCACGAACGTGGAATCCGCGTCGATGTCGATCGACTCGATCGGATCCATCACGAAGGCCAGGGTGAGGGGGGGCGGCATTCCCGTGTCTCCAACGCTGGAGGGTAGCGGTAGCGCACCAGGCTTGCAGTCGGCTACGGTCGGATAACTCCCCGGAGTTCCAATGGCTTTCAACGGGCTGCGAGGCCCGCGCATTCTGCTCGCCGCCGTCGGCGCCCTGGCACTGGCGGGTGCGCTGGGATCCCTCGCCTTCTATCTCACATTCGTGCGCGACCTCCCCGACCTGAACAGCGTAGAAGACTATCATCCCACGCTGGCCAGCCGCGTCTACGACCGCCATGGCCTGCTGATTGGCGAATTCTTCAGCGAGCGTCGCCGGCTGACGCCCCTCACCTCGGTCCCCGCCCACGTCGTGGACGCCTTCGTCGCCAGCGAGGACAGCGCCTTCTTCGAGCACACGGGAATCGACTATCTGTCGATCCTGAGAGCGGCCTGGGTCAACCTCCTCGCCGGCGGTGAGATCGTCCAGGGGGGCAGCACGATCACCCAGCAGATGGTGAAGAGCCTGTTACTCTCCCCGGAACGAAAGCTGCGTCGAAAGATCCGCGAGATGATCCTCGCCCGCCGGATCGAAGAGCGCTTCTCGAAGCAAGAAATCCTCTATCTCTATCTGAACCAGATCTATTTCGGCCACGGCGCCTATGGCATTGGCGAGGCGGCGCGAACGTATTTCGGCAAGCCGGTAGAGAAGCTCACGGTGTCCGAGGGCGCCCTGCTGGCCGGATTGCCGAAGGCGCCGTCGCGGTACGCACCCTTCGCGAATCCCGAGCGGGCTGAGCATCGCCGGCGCTACGTGCTGAGGCGCATGCTCGCGACCGAGCGAATCGATCCCGAGACCTACGAGTGGACGATCGCCGACGTCCCCACCCTGCGTACCGACTCCTCCAGTCAATCGATCGAAGCGTCTGCCTATTTCACCGAGGAAGTACGCCGCCTCCTCTTCGACGTGCTCGGCAGCGACGAGACCCTTCGGGGCGGGCTCACCATCGAGACGACTCTCGATCTGACGCTCCAGATCGCCGCCGTCGAAGCTGTAAAGAAGGGGCTCGTCGATCTGGACCGACGCCAGGGATACCGGGGCCCCGTCCGCCGGGTTCCGGTTTCGGAGATCCCCGGTGAGATCTATCGCCTCGGCGAGGAGAACAGACTGGCCCTGCCCGTCGCCAGTGAGCGCGAGGAAGACGTGGACTCGGCCTCGCCCGGGTCGGGAGACCAAACCATCGCAGAGTGGTCACCGCCGGAGATCCCGGAGGGCCGGATCCTGTTGGGAGTCGTGACAGAGGTCGATACCGACGCGCAGGTCGCGTGGGTCACGTTCGCTCCCCGAGTCAAGGGAGCCGTCCACCTGAAGGCGGTCGAGTGGGCTCGCGCACCGGACCGCCACGCCAGTCCGCGCCCGGTGAAGTCGATCGACGCTGTCTTCGCCGAAGGCGACGTGGCCCGCTTCCGGCGCGTCCCGCCCCGGGCCGAGAGCGAGTCCGACGGAATCGATCGCGGCGAGGCCGTGGCCCTGGGCCTCGAGCAGGAACCGATCGTCCAGGGAGCCCTTCTCTGCCTCGAAGTGACCAGCGGGGACGTGCTCGCCATGGTCGGAGGTTCCGACTTCCGCAAGAGCCAGTTCAACCGCGTCACCCAGGCGCGACGTCAGCCCGGCTCGGCCTTCAAGCCATTGATCTACGCAGCAGCCTTGGCCCGGTCCTACTCCGGGGCGTCCATCCTTTACGATCGACCGGTCGTCTACGTGGACCAGACCTCCGGCTTTATCTGGCGTCCGCGCAATTACGGTCGGAGCTTCTACGGTCCGATCACCCTGCGGGAAGCACTGGTCCGATCGGTCAACAACGCCACCGTGCATCTGTTCCGCGACGTGGGCGTGGACTTCGTGATCGAGTACGCCCACCATGTCGGCATCACGTCCCCGCTCAATCGGGATCTCTCCCTCGCCCTGGGTTCGAGCGGCGTCTCGCTCCTGGAATTGACGCGGGCCTACGCCGTCTTCCCCGCTGGCGGCCGCCGGGTGACGCCGACTTTCATCCGCCGCGTCATCGATCCAGAAGGCCGGGTTCTGCTCGAGAACGTCGCCCTCAGAAACATCTCCGACGACACCGAGGAAGACCGGGACGGCACGGGCGATGAGGACTGGTTCGGTGTGGACGTCGCGGCCCTCGACGACGAGATTTCCGAGGAGGAAATCGACCCGGATCAACTGATCCCCCCCGAGCAAGCCTACCTCACCACATCGTTGCTGCGCGCCGTGGTGACCGATCCTCACGGCACGGGCTGGCGACTGCGTGCGCTGAACCGCCCGCTCGCCGGCAAGACCGGCACCACGAACGACCAGGGAGACGCCTGGCTCATGGGCTTCTCTCCCACCCTCATGACCGGCGTCTGGGTCGGCCACGACGAGAGCCGCTTCCTGGGTTGGGGCGAAACCGGGTCACGAGCCGCCGCACCCATCTGGGTCGACTACATGCGAGTCGCTCTCGCGAACCGACCGGTCAGGGACTTCGCCGTGCCCGAGTCCATCGTGTTCGCGCGCATCGACCGAAAGACCGGGCTTCTCGCGGGGTCAAATAGCGTGGACACGGTGTTCCAGGCATTCCTCAGCGGAACCGAACCCACCGAGACCGCCACCACCGCGCGAACCACGTCGGAGGGCCGACGCCTGCTCCGCCTCGACGCGTTTTGAGCAGTGTCACCCTAGAGCGGAACTTCCGCCGACCGCCGATTGGAGGGGGCCCCGGTGGAAGCGACCTCTCAGTGCGCCGCGATCTCCAGCGCCGTGCAGCACCTGGGGGCGACCACGCGGTGTGAATCCGTGGTGGCCTGGGCCCTGCGGGAGGACGGCTCTCCCTACGTGGCGGCCGCCAGGTTCGACCGCACGCCGCCGCGATCCCCCGATGCCCAGGCCTTCGAGGCTCTCGCGTGCCTGCGCACCGCGACGGACCTCGCGGCGTCCGAACTGCCCGCCGCGGTGCGGGAGCTCGAGGAACGCTTCGGCTGTCGGGCCGCCGTCCCGATCTGCAGCAGCGAGGGACGCCCCTTGGCCGCGTTGCTTCTGGGCGGAATCTCGGAGGCCCTGGGCGGCCCGCCGTCGCGGACCCGTCCGACCGCGAACCCTCGCCGCATTGGAGAATGCGGGGCGGCGCCTGGCGGGGCCTCTGGCGGCGGCGCTGGCCGCCGGTCGACTGAGCCTCCTCGACGAGGAGGTGCGACGCCTCGACCGCCTCGCCGCCCTCGGTGCAGTGTCGGCCGAGATCGCCCACGAAGTCCGGAACCCGCTGGCCTCGGTCAAGACCTTTCTCCAGCTGCTTCCCGAGCATGGAAAGGATCCCGAGTTCCTGACCGGGTTCCTCGAAGTCGTAACCCACGAGGTCTTGCGCATGGAGCGTCTGCTCGACGCCATGCTCGCCCACGCACAGCCGGATTCCGGAACCTCGACCCCGGAGTCGGACGCCGTCCGGGTGCTCGAGACGGTCGTCGATCTCCTCCGCCATCGCGCCCGCGAGCGTGACGTGGCCCTCGGCTTCGAAGTAGATTCCGCGCTGCCCCGGGTCGCGCTGAGCGAGGATCGCCTGCGGCAGGTGGTGCGTGAACCTCGCCCTCAACGCGATCGACGCGACTCCCGCCGGCGGCGCGGTCGCCCTCCGCGGGCGAGCCACCGCTCCCGGCGTCGAGTTGATCATCGCGGACCAGGGATCGGGTATTCCCCCGGATCTCCGGTCGCGGGTCTTCGAGCCCTTCTTCACGAGCCACAGCAATCGACCCGGGGGGCTCGGCCTCGCCATCAGCCGACGAATCACCGAGGAGGCCGGCGGCTCGATTCAGATCACCGACGGCGCCGAGGGCGGAGCGGAATTCCGGGTGCGGTTGCCCAGCCTCTAGCAGAACGTCCGGCTGCGCGGATCTCCACGGAGAGCCCTGCAACCGCGAGCGCACCAGCCAGGACCCCGAGTCCTCCGTGCGAGAGCACAGGCATCTGGAACTCTCCCGCGGCGAACAGGTGCTCGTCGGTCTGGCCCTCGTACACGGCCTCGAACCGCCCCGTCCCGGTCGGGGCGCCACCGGGGAGGGTGCACGCCGCTCGCTAGATTTCCAACCAGCGGCTCACCGTCCGGCTGATCTCGGAGAGCCCCGACCTGAAGAAGTGGTCGGCCTCGGGCACCACCGCGACCCGAGCGCGGCCGGCAGCCTCGGCGATGGCCTCCAGCTCGGCCCTGGGGGCGAGGGGATCGCGGTCCCCTGCGACGATGAGGAGCGCCCCCGAGAAATCGGCCAGCGCTGCGGCATCGATCAAGGACGGGGGCGGGGACACCAGCACGATTCGGTCCACACGTGGGTGGCCCGCGGCGGAGCGCAGGGCCGCGGCCGCACCAAACGAGTAGCCAGAGGCGACAACCCGACCCGGGACCGTCTCTTCGACGTGCACCAATGCCGCCGCGTAATCCGTGTCGGCAGCGTCGGACTCGCCGCTCGGCTCTCCCGCGCTGGCTCCGACCCCCCGCCAGTTGAATCGAAGCGATGAGATCCCCGCAATCTCGAAGGCGTAGGCGAGTTCGTTGACCACCGGGGAGTCCATGCTCCCGCCGTAAAGGGGATGAGGCGGCGCGATCACAGCACCGGCGTCGCCACCGGCTCCTGCGATGAAGACACCCTCGAGGGCCATCGCGCTTGGTTCCAGCGGAATCGCTACCGCCTTCTCGAGGGCCCGGGTCGACATGAATAGAAATCCTCTCGCGGCGCTGGGGGCAACGGGACCGGCCCGAAGCTACCCTGCTGCCCAGATGCGATGCCACGGAGCGATGGTCCACCGGCCCGAGGAATGACTGGCCGACCCGAAGACGGGTCCGGCTTTCGCCTGACCGTCTCCCACGAGCGGGTGACGCTTCCCAATGGCCGGAACGTCAACCTCGATGTCGTCCGCCATCCGGGCGCGTCTGCCGTGGTCCCGTTCGTATCCGACCACGACGTGCTGTTGATCCGTCAGTACCGCCACGCGACGGCCGGCACCATTCTCGAAATCCCGGCGGGCAAGCTCGACCCCGGGGAAACCCCGGAAGCCTGCGCGATCCGGGAGCTCGCCGAAGAGACCGGCCAGCGGGCGCAACGGCTCGAGAAGCTCGGCTGGATCTGGACCACCCCCGGCTTCACCGACGAGCGCATCCATCTCTTCGCCGCCTTCGATCTGACTCCGGTTCCCCCGCAGCTCGACGCAGACGAGATCATCGAGGTGGTGCGCATGAGTCTCGACGAGGCCCTCGATCGGGTCTGGCGAGGTGAGCTCACCGACGCCAAGAGCACCGTGGCCCTGATGCACGCGGCCCATCGGCTGGATCGCCTGCGGTGAGCTGGGGCGTCGCGCTCGCCTGGCACGTCCACCCCTGGGAAGATCTGCTCGATCTGGTCCGCCGCGCCGAGGAATTGGGCTACGCCGCCGCCTTCGTCGACGGGGATGTGACGATGCTCGAGACGCGAAAGGACGCGTCCGTACTCGACGGCTGGACCGTGACGACCGCCCTATTGGCGCATACCCAGCGAATCCCGATTGGCTCCATGCGACTCGTGCAGCACTGGAATTCGGCGCGGCTGGCCCAGGTCACCGCTACCGCCGAGCGTCTCGCCCCCGGCCGCCTGCGGTTTCTGATTGCCACCGGCGACCGGAAGATCGACGCTCGCTTCGGATTCCCCGCGCTTCCGGTGTCCGAGCGCATCGCGTGGTTGGACGAGACGTTGACCACCCTGCGGTGGCTCTGGAGCGGCCAGACCGTGACCTACGCGGGGCGCTTCGTGCGGCTCACGGGTGCCCGCGTGCGACCGATCCCACCGGGCGGTCGGATTCCCATCGCGATCGCGGCACGAGGGCCGCGGATGCTCGATCTGGTCGCCGCCCACGCCGATATCTGGGACGTGAACCTGCCGCCGATCCTGGCGCGGGTGGGACGCGCCGGGGCCGATCTCGAGGCGGCCTGCCGCCGGCGAGACCGCGACCCCGCCGAAATCTCTCGCTCCATGTGGATCTTCACCCGGGTCGACCAGGCCGCCGACGCCGCCCTGGGCGAATTCCGGCGCTTGAACCCCTGGTTCCGTTCCATCCCCGACGCCGAGGTGACCAAAGCCCTGGTGGTGGGCGGCCCGGAGCGCTGTCGCGAGCAGCTTCGGGCTCTGGTCGGGGAGTTGCGCATCGACCACCCCGTGGTCGACCTCTCCGGGCTCGGTTCCGAGGCCAGTCGGCGGGCCCTCGAGGCCCTGGCCCCCGGGAAATAACTGCGTTGACTCACGGACTTAGACTGCTTACGCTAACGGGCGAACCGCGGGATCCCGCGCGCCCACCCCGCTCGCGCTCGGGCGGAGCCTCGCAAGAGATCGAACGGTCCGGCGCAACGCCGGTGCGACGAGCTGAGCGGAAGCTGCGTCCGGGCCAACTTGGGGACGGCCTCACTCGGCACTGGCAAGGAGACTCGCGACGTGCACGGACGTGGTTACCAGACACGGGGTTTGGGCATCGGCCCTTCGGTCACTCCGCCGATCGTCAAGAACCTGCTCATCGCCAACGGCGTCATGTTCCTGCTGCAATACGTATTCCCGACCCTCCTCACCCTGGGAAGCGTGCGCCCGGCGTACGTCTGGCAGGGCGGCTACCTCTGGCAGCCCTTGACCTACATGTGGTTCCACGCGGGACTCAGCCACATCGCCATGAACATGTTCGTGCTGTGGATGTTCGGATCCCCGCTGGCGCTGGCGTGGGGCGCCCGCCGTTTCCTCCGGTTCTATCTTCTGTGCGGCGTGGGTGCCGGCGTGATCATCGCGACCTACCCCTACGTCGCGGTCTACCTGCTCGGCATCCAGTCTCCCGCCGCCCTGGTGATTCCAACCCTCGGGGCCTCGGGCGCTGTCTACGGGGTGCTGCTCGCCTACTCGCTCACCTGGCCGGAGCGGACGATCATGCTGATCTTCCCTCCGGTGGCGTTCCGCGCCATCTGGCTGATCCCGGGCCTCTTCTTGATGACCGCGATCTTCAACCCCAGTCCGAACGTGAGCCATATCGGTCACCTGGGCGGTGTCCTGGTGGGATGGCTCTACATGAGGCGGAGCGGCCACGGTGGAAGCGTCCTCACGTTTGGCCAGCTGCGCAACCGCTGGCGTCGCTACCGGATGCGCCAGCGCCTGCGCGCAGTTCGCTACGAGGAATACCCGCGCCGAAACCGCGACCGAGACAATGACAAGACCCTTCATTGAGCCATGGCGAGCCACGAGGCGGCGATGGATTTCACGATCAACGACGCTCTCGACGCTCAGAGCGAGCTCGCGGCCCGATCTCTGACGTCGGCGAGTCACACCGTCGCACTCACCGGTGCCGGGCTCTCGGTCGAAAGCGGGATTCCTCCTTTCCGGGGCAAGGGCGGGCTGTGGACGCAACACGGCGAGCCTCCGATGGATGGCTTTCAGCGCTTCCTCCGGGACCCCCGAAAGGCTTGGCAAGATCGGCTGTCTCCCCGCGAGTCCTGGGCCACGGCTCTGCGCGATACGCTGGCCCAGGCAAAACCCAACGCGGGTCACCGATCTCTCGCGGAGCTGGAGAACCTCGGCTGTTGCGACTGCGTCATCACCCAGAACATCGACGACCTGCACCACCAGGCGGGGACGCGGAGCCTGCTCGAAATCCACGGCAATCACCGGCTGCTGCGCTGTCTCGACTGCATCAAGCGCTTCGAACCGGAAGAGGTCGTCGTCGATCCCGAGAACCTGCCGCCGCAGTGCCCCCACTGCGGCGGTCTCATCAAGGGCGACACGGTCCAGTTCGGGGAACCGATCCCGCCGGATGTCCTTCGGGGCTGCTTCGAGCAGGTGGCCAAAGCCGACTGCATGCTGGTGGCCGGAACCTCCGCCACGGTATACCCGGCGGCGGAGTTTCCCTTCTAGGTACTGAAGCGGG
>JACZXC010000459.1 GCA_022571825.1 Myxococcales bacterium
GTGACGGGGTTTCTCGAGTTCAAGTTGGTGCAGGATTCGGCGCAGACCGAGGAGATCCTGCTCGCGCGGTACGACGGCGAGCTGCCGGCGGACACCGAGATCGCCTTCGAGCGAGACAAGGAGACCCAGCGCGTTCTCACCGCCTTCCTGGTGAATGAACACGCCGACCTCACCGGCGACTACCTGAAGGACGCGCGGGTGGGATTCGACCGGCAGCAGCGCGCCCTGGTCCGGTTCACCTTCAACGCGGCGGGTGGCAAGATCTTCCAGAAGCTGACCGGCGAGCACGTCGGCGAGCAACTCGCGATCGTATTGGACGACCAGGTCTACAGCGCCCCGGCGATTCGATCACAGATTTCGACCCGGGGCGAGATCTCCGGCCGCTTCACCGCCCAGGAGGCGGCGGACCTGGCGGTGGTGCTGCGGGCCGGTTCCCTCGCCGTGCCGGTGGTGATCGAAGAAGAACGCACGGTGGGTCCGGCCCTCGGCGCCGATTCGATTCGGCGCGGCGTCCGGGCGTCGATTCTGGGCCTGTTCCTCATCTTGTTCTTTGTCGTGGCCTACTACCGGCTGTCCGGGGTCTACGCCGCGATTGCGCTCCTGGCCAACCTGCTGCTGTTGATCGGCGTGATGTCGATGTTCGAGGCCACCCTCACGCTCCCGGGTCTGGCCGGCGTGGTGCTGACCGTGGGTATGGCGGTCGACGCCAACGTGATCATCTTCGAGCGTATTCGCGAGGAGCTTCGCGGGGGCAGGACGCCGCGGGGAGCGGTGGCTACGGGGTTCAACAAGGCGTTCTGGACCATCATGGACGCGAACATCACCACGCTGATCACCGCCCTCGTGCTCTTCGAGTACGGAACCGGCCCGATCAAGGGCTTCGCAGTGACACTTTCGATCGGGGTGGTGACCAGCGTGTTTGCAGCGCTGGTGATCACCCGAGCCATGTTCCTCGTGTATCCGGGAGACCGACATATCGAGGCTCTCTCGATCTAGCGGAGGCAGGCGTGCCCATCGAGCTGGTTCCGGCGGGAACTCAAATCGACTTCATCGGAAAGCGCCGTCTGTGCGCCTGGCTGTCGGTCGGCCTCCTCCTGGCTTCGCTGGCAGCGATCCCGTGGCGCGGCGTTCGGCTCGGAATCGACTTCGCCGGCGGCACTGAGATCCAGGTCCAGTTCCCGACGGGCACGGCGGTCGGCGAGGGCGCCATCCGCTCGGTGGTCACCCGTTGCGGGGTGAGCGACCCCAGCGTTGTGCGATACGGAGAGACCCGGGATCTGGAGTTCCTGATTCGGTTCCTCGTCGACGAAGGGAAGGCGGCGGGGGAGGAGGCGGCCGCGGATTCGGCCTGCCCTCTGACCGATGAGCAACGGGAGCAGCTGGCGGCGACCGCCGCGGCGACCGGGAACCGCGATGCGACCGGGGAGATCGTCGACCGCCTGATCTGGGCACTGGGCAACGAGATCGGCGAGGTCGAGGTGCAGCGCGTCGAGTTCGTGGGACCGCGGGTCGGCAGCGAGCTCCGTCGCGACGGGATCACCGCCCTCGCCATCGCTTGTGTGCTGGTCCTGATGTACATCGCGTTTCGCTTCAGTCCGCGTTTCGCGCCGGGGGCGGTGATCGCCTTGGTGCACGACGTGGGCATCACGGCGGGGATTTTCGTCATCTTCGGACTCGAGTTCGACCTGCGCGTGCTCGCCGCCCTGCTGGCGATCATGGGATACAGCCTCAACGACACCATCATCATCTACGACCGGATTCGCGAGAACATGGCGCTGCGGACGAAACACGATCTGGTGGACCTGCTCAATCGCAGCGTGAACCAGACCCTGGCGCGAACGGTTCTGACGTCGGGCACCACCTTCGTGGCGTTGATGGCTCTGCTGTTCCTGGGCGGCGAGGTGATCCGGCCCTTTGCCATCGCCATGTCGATTGGGATCGTGGTCGGGACCTATTCGTCGGTCTTCATCGCGGCACCCACTCTTCTCTGGCTCGAGACCCGGCTTGGAGGCACCGGGCTGGCGGTCGACTCCGATCGCGGCTCGGCCGCGGTGCCCTCGCGGGAATCGGCGTCTAGGCCGTCCGGTCGCCGCAAGCGCGGAAAGCGGCGGCGGGCGGGCGCCGCCCACTAGTCCGGCGAGTGCTCGGCGCGGAGAAGAACTCGTGGTCATAGCGATTCGTGTTCTGGCCATTCTGGTGGTTGCCGGCTTCGCTCCCGTCGCCGGGGCCCAGACCAGCACCGTCCAACTTGTGAATGGGGACGAGCTGCACGGCCAGATCGTGGAGCGAAACGCCGCCGGCGTGGTGCTCGAACACCCACAGCTGGGCCGGCTGGAGCTCGCCGGGGAGGACATCGAGTCGGTGTTCGAATCCGACTCCGACGGTTCCACGCCGACCGCGTCCGATGCGTCCGAGACCGATGAAGCC
>JACZXC010000083.1 GCA_022571825.1 Myxococcales bacterium
GGTCGCCGCGGCAGCGAGCTCGAGCAATGGGGCGAGATCAAGTCGGCAGCGAGCGACGCGATCCAGAGGGCCGGGGGCACGGTCACGCATCACCATGCCGTCGGCCGCGACCACCGGCCCTGGTACGATCGGCAGCGTCCCGACGGCTTCGCCCGGGCGCTCCGGGCGGTGAAAGCCGAGCTGGATCCCGCCGGAATCCTGAATCCGGGAGTCCTCATCGATCCCACCTAGTCGCTATGGTTCGCACCCGTGGCGCGCATCAACGAGCACTACCGCAAGCTCCGGGCCGGCTATCTGTTTCCGGAGATCGGGCGTCGGGTCGCCGCGTTCCAGGCCGCCCACCCGGACGCGGACCTGATCCGCCTCGGCATCGGCGACGTGACGTTGCCCCTCTCCCCGACCCTCGTGGATGCCCTACAACGGGCCGCCGCGGAACTCGGTACCCCGGAAGGCTTCCGGGGTTACGGCCCCGCGCGGGGCGGGTACGATTTTCTGGTGGACGCCATTCGCACTCACGACTACGAGGCCCGCGGCGTCGCCATCGAGCGTCAGGAGATCTTCGTCTCGGACGGAAGCAAGCAGGACAGCGGCAACATCCAGGAGATCTTCGGCCAGGAGTGCGCGATCGCGGTCACGGATCCCGTATATCCCGTCTACGTCGACACCAACGTGATGGCGGGCCGCACCGGCCCCGCGGACGAGTCGGGTCGCTACACCGGGATCGTATACCTGGCCGCCACCGAGGAGAACGACTTCTCGCCGGGTCCTCCGGATACCTCCGTCGATCTCGCGTACCTCTGCTCGCCGAACAATCCCACCGGTTCCGTCGCCTCTCGAGAGCATCTGGAAGCCTGGGTCGCCTGGGCACGGGAACGGGACACCGTGCTGATCTTCGATGCGGCCTACGATGCGTTCATCCGGGATCCGGCGCTCCCCCACTCGATCTACGAGATCGAGGGCGCGCGGGAATGCGCCATCGAGATGCGAAGTTTTTCCAAGCGGGCGGGCTTCACCGGCGTTCGCTGTGCGTACACCGTGGTGCCCAGGGAGTTGACGGGCGCGGCCGCGGACGGCAGCCGGATCCCCTTGAACGACCTGTGGGCGCGACGCCACTCCACGAAGTTCAACAGTGTTCCCTACACGGTTCAGCGCGCCGCCGAAGCGGTGTTCTCGCCGGAGGGAAAGAAGGAGACGGGAGAGCAGGTGGCCTACTACATGACCAACGCGGCCCGCCTGCGCGAGGGTCTGGCTGCGTCGGGCTTCCGGATCTTCGGTGGAGAGCACGCCCCCTACATCTGGATGCGTACGCCCCGGTCGATCAGCTCGTGGGACTTCTTCGACCGACTCCTGGACCGGGGCCACGTGGTCTGCACCCCCGGCGCCGGATTCGGTGCCGCGGGCGAGGGCTACGTGCGCTTCTCCGCCTTCAATACCCGCGAGAAGGTCGAAGAAGCCGTGGAACGCGTCCGTGGTGCGTTTGAAAGCGGCGGGGCCGCAGGGTGAAGCAGCAGCTTCGCGAACACCTCGAGGAGCTCCAATCCGAGCTCGCCGGCGCGGCGGCCCTCGACGAGGAGTCAAGAAAACTGATCGACAGCGTGCTCCAAGACGTCCAGGCGCTTCTCGATCGCACCGAGCCGGCGGCATCCCACGGGCTCACCGAGCGGTTGCGCGCTGCCACCCGGCAGTTCGAAGAGTCGCATCCCACGCTGTCCGCAGCCGTGGGACGGGTGATGGACACGCTCAGCAACCTCGGCATCTAGCCCTGATCCGAAACGCCCCCTCGCCGCATCTGGGGGCGTTACCCGCGGTAGGCAATCCCGCATCGGGGCTAGGAGCTGCTTCAGAGCCGACGCGCCGCCCGGTGGCCGTCGAAGATGGCGCGGTCTGCGGGGCGCACTGCCACGGCGTCGCCCACCCTCACCAGCTCGGGAACGCGCCCTTCGAGCTCGAAGTAGAGGCGATCGTTGGGTAGCCCGTGGGTGCGGATCACCACGTGGTCCACCCCGTCGATGGTTCTCGCCCGGCCCGAGAACAGATCGATCAGCGTCACCGCGTGGTCCCCGATCTCGGCGAGTGCGGTGGTGGGATTCCAGTCGACTCCCGCACGCACGGCTCGGGGAAGGGCGGCGGCCAGGGTCTCGGCATCCAGACAGAGGGGCGTCGGCATCGGCATGACGAGCACCACTTCCTTCCCGAGCCCCGCCAACAGTTCGCCGAGGCCGATGCCCTCGATGTGGCCTACCGCGTCGAGGATGACGACCCGCGGACCCAGCGCCTCGGCTTCGCACAACGCCCGCTCGTGGTCGAAGACGAACTCCTGTTCGGAGCCCGGCACGGGCATGGGATGGAACTTCGAGGCGGCGTCCAAGGTGGCGCGACCGCCGGTGGCCACGACGACCGCATCGGGGTCGAGGGCGAGAACCGACGCGGCGCTGGCCTCGCGGTTCAGATGGATCTCGACTCCCCGGCGCCGGCATTCATCGGCGCGCCAGTCCGCGAAGTCGGCGAGCTCCCCGCGTCCCGGGAGCTGCTGCGCCAGGCGGATCTTCCCCCCCAGCTCGGCACCGCGTTCGAGCAGGATCACCGAGTGCCCTCGGGCCGCTGCTACCCACGCCGCCTCCAACCCACCGGGCCCACCCCCGACCACGACCACCCGTTTGGAAGTCGCCGCCCGGACCCAGGTTCCGTGACCCAGCTCGGCCTCGCGGCCCACCGCGGGGTTCTGAACGCAGGTGACCGGAAGACCCTGGAGCAGGTTCCCATAGCAGCCCTGGTTCGACCCGGTGCAAAGCCGGATCGTCGGCGAGGCGCCCGTCTGAGCCTTGGCCACCCAGTCGGGGTCCGCGATCAGCGCCCGCACCAGGGTGACGGCGTCGGCTTCCTCCCGCTCGAGAACGCCCTCGGCCTCTTCCGGGGTCAGGATCCGATGGACGGCGAACACGGGGACGGCTCGCACCGCCTTCTTGACTGTATGGGCGGCGTAGACGCCGAGGAGATGCGGCGCGTAGAGGGGCCGGACCATGCCGACTCCGGAGAGTCCGATGCTGACGTTGAGAAAGTCCACCAAGCCGAGCTCTTCGAAGCGAGCCCCGATGGCACCGGCATCGTCGGCGGTCAGTCCTCCGCCGCCCATCTCTTCGTCTCCGACCAGTCGCAGACCGACGGCGACCTGGTCCCCCACCGCCTCGCGCACGGCGGTCAGCACCTCGACGCCGAAACGCATCCGGTTCTCGAGGCTGCCACCGTACTCGTCGGTTCTTCGGTTGCTCTTCGGGGAGAGGAACTCGTGGATCAGATAGCCATGGGCGCCGTGGATCTCGATTCCGTCGAAGCCACCGGCCACGGCGTTCCGCGCCGAGGTTGCGAAATGCTCCACGAGCTCTCGGATCTCGTGCTTCTCCAGACGCTTCGGCGGCTCGAAATAGTTGGCCACATCGGATGGAGCCAGGGCCGGAAGCTTGGACCAGGCCCCGTGGTTGACGCCGCCGTTGTGTGCGAGCTGCAGAAAAGCCAGGGCTCGGTGTTCGTGGATCGGGTCGGTCACGCGCCGAAAGTGCGTCACCGAGTCGGGATCCCAAGCCGCCGCGTTGTTCGCCATCTGGTACGCCGTCGAGGGATGCACCTGAGCCTGGCCGGCGATCACGACGCCCACGCCGCCCCGCGCGCGCTCGGCCAGGTAACGACCGAGGCGCTCGCCGTAGAAACCGGGCTCACCGAAGCGCCGAGCCGGCTCCGAGAACATCGTGAAGTGGGCGCCAAAGAGCACCCGATTGCGCGCCTCGACGGGGCCGATGCGCAGGGTCGAGAACAGTCGGGGAAATTCCATCGCGCCCCCGCGATTCAGCGCAGGGTGATGCGCGAGCCGCCGACGTGCACCTGGTTCCCGTTCGTCTTCAGGCCGCGCGACTTCGCAGCGTCCAGAATTCGGGCGCGGTCATTCGCGATGACGTCAAAACCCGCGAAACCCTGACCCTCGGGATCGGCGACGAATCGGATCGCACTTCCCGCCAGCGGAATCGTCCAGGTGTCGTCGCCGCTCGACTCCGACGGCCGATCCAGCACCTGGGACCAGCGACGCGCCAGGGCTCCGGCGTCGGGCGTTCGAAGCTCGGCGGCAACGATCCCCGCCGTGAGCTCCGTGCGCACGTGGGACCTCCAGTCCGGTCCCGCCCAGCGCCACGATTCCGGTGGCTTGGCCACGTCGAGAGAGAGGATCGCGCCGCCCAGATCGTGGGGATGCAGGTGGATGGTCTCGATGTCGGGCAGAGCTGTCTCCCACACGATTCGGACGCCGAGCCGATCCAGACGCCGCCGGTCGGCCTCCAAGTCCTCGGACTGGATGATGATCATGTAACCGGCGTCGCCTCCTCGCCGGTCGAGGTAGCGCCCCGCCGAGGTTTCGGGGCGGATCGGCGAGACGACCTCGAGAAGCGTGTCACCCACCGGCATCAACGCATTCTCCAGGCCGAAGACCCCGACCCCCTCGTCCCGGAAACAGATCTCGACCCCGAGGACGGAGCAGAGATCGGCGACGACCGGTTCGAGCTGGTGGGCGACGAGGGCGACTTGTCGAATTCGCACGGCGCCATCCTCCGGTGCCGCCGAGAATACCATGCCCCGGTTGCTAGACTGGCGGAATGTCCCTCGAACCCGATCAGATCGAACGCGAGCGCGCGGTTTGGCGCAGCCTCCCCCGCGATCGTCCGGCGCGCATCGAAAGACCCGGGCCCGGGCAGGAGTCGGTCTGGGACTACCCCCGTCCTCCCCGAGTCGAGCCGGTGGGGCATTGCATCCGGGTCGAGTTCGCGGGGGTCGTCCTCGCCGAGAGCTCGCGCGCGCTTCGCGCCCTCGAGACGGCGAGTCCACCGGCGTATTACCTGCCTCCCCGCGACGTCCGAACCGAGTTCCTCATCGCCGGCGAACACTCGACCCTGTGCGAGTGGAAGGGCGTCGCCCGGACGCATTCGGTTCGGGTCGGGGACCGGCTCGCGCAAGACGCCGTCTGGTCCTATCCCGACCCGGATCCGGCCTTCGCGCAGCTCCGCAACTACCTCGCCTTCAACGCCTCGACGCTGGACACCTGCACCGTGGGCCCATGGCGCGTGACGCCACAGCCGGGCGGATACTACGGGGGCTGGATCACGCCGGACATCGTCGGACCCTTCAAGGGAGCTCCCGGCAGCGAGCGTTGGTAGTGAATCCGGTTGAAAATCCGGACATCGGCACATAGGGTATAAGCCCTCCATCGATCGCTCCTTCCACTGAAGGGAAATCAACCCATGTGCGCAGCAAAGCACGACGGATTCTCGCTCTCCGACCTCCCAGGCCCCTCGCCCTCGAGCCTCGAGATCGACCTCGCGACCGTCTTCCACGGGGTTCGGGATCAAACCCTGCGGCTGGCCGAGCCGCTGTCCGCCGAGGACTGCGGGGTTCAGTCGATGGAGGAGGCCAGCCCGGTGAAGTGGCATCTGGCGCACACGAGCTGGTTCTTCGAGACCCTCGTGCTCGAGCCGGCCCTGCCGGGCTACCGCCCCTATGACCCGGCGTACCGGGTTCTCTTCAACTCCTATTACGAGAGCCTGGCCGAGCCGGTTCCGCGATCCCGACGCGGTCTGCTGACGAGACCCCCCCTGGAGGAGGTTCTCGCCTACCGCGAACATGTGGATTGCCACGTGTCTGCGCTGCTCGCCAAGGGACCGGACCTGGATCCCCAACTCCGATTCGTGATCGAGCTGGGGCTGAACCACGAGCAACAGCACCAGGAGCTGGTGCTCACCGACCTGAAGCACGCGCTCTCCACCAATCCACTTCAGCCGGCCTACTTGGAAGCTCCGGACCCGGCCCCGTCGAAGGCTGCGGCCCATCGATGGCTCGGCTGCGAAGAGTCGCTGAGCTGGATCGGGCACGCCGGAGAGAATTTTGCCTTCGACTGCGAACAGCCGCGCCACCGTGTCTTCATCGAAGCTTTCGAGCTCGGATCGCGTCCCGTGACGAACAGCGAGTTCTTGTCCTTCGTCGAAGACGACGGCTACGACCGGCCGACGCTCTGGCTATCGGACGGGTGGGCGGCCCGCCGAAAGAACAACTGGAACGCTCCCCTCTACTGGCAGCGTCGCAACGGCAGCTGGGATGTCTTTACCCTGTCTGGCCGGCGCCCGCTCGGACTCGAGGAGCCGGTCTGCCATGTCAGCTACTACGAGGCCGACGCCTATGCGCGGTGGTCGAATGCGCGCCTCCCCACCGAGTCCGAATGGGAATCGGTGGCAGCGGGTCTGCCCCTCCATGGCAACTTCGTCGAACGCGGTCTGCTGCATCCGGCTCCGGCTCCCACTCCTTCGAATGGCGAGGCGCCCTCGCAGATCTTCGGCGACGTCTGGGAGTGGACCCTGAGCCCCTACTCTCCGTATCCGGGCTTCCGGCCGGCTCGCGGTGCCCTGGGCGAGTACAACGGAAAATTCATGTGCAATCAGATGACGCTGAGAGGCGGCTCCTGCGTGAGTCCCCGCGCACACATCCGAGCCACCTACCGGAACTTCTTCTTCCCCGACGCGCGCTGGCAATTCAGCGGCATCCGCCTGGCCCGCAACGCGACCTGACTCGCAGTCTCCATCCTTCAAGGAAGTTTGACGGCCCGCCGAAAAGCCTATGGCGCGAGGTCTGCGCGTCACGAGCGACTGGAAGATTCCGTTCGAGGTGAATCATGCTGCCCCGACCACCCAGACCGCTGCAAGCGGCGCTCCTGGTCCTGCTGCTGGCTGCGGGCTGCGCGACGTGGACCGATCCGGCGGGCCTGAGCAGCGGAGAGAGGGCCTATCTCGAGGGGCGCTATTCGGACGCCGAGCTGATCTGGCTCGAAGCCCTCTCGGAATCCGAAACCACCGGAGGGGGCGGCCCCAGACTCGCCGAGAGTCTGCGCGCGCTGTCAAATCTCTATATCCAGCAGGAGCGCTACGACGAGGCGAGCGACCTGCTCGAACGCTGGATGAAGCTGCGCGAACGCAACCCTCTCGCCGACGATGGGACCCTTGCCGATGGCATCGAGGCCCTGGCCGGCATCCGCCTGATCCAGGGCGAGTTCGAGAGCGCCGCGCGCCTGTACGAAACGACTCTTCGGGCTCGCGAGACCGACGCGACCCTCGACAACCTCGCCATCGCCGAGACGCTGGAACACCTGGCCGCCATCTACGACACCATGGACCGTCGGGACGAGTCAACCCTCCTGTACCAACGATCCATCGAGATCCGCGAATACGCGTTGGGGCTGGCGGATTCGAGCCTCGCGAACAGCCTCCACGGCCTGGCCGTCATCTATCACGACCGCGGCCGCTTCGGCGAGGCCGAGGCCCTCTACCAGAGGGCTCTCGACATCGTGGTCAAGGAGCACGGCTGGACCGATCCCTTCGCGGCGACCGCGCTCACGAATCTGGGCAGCCTCTACCGGGTTCTGGGCCGCTTCGACGACGCGTTGCCCCTTCTCGAACAGGCGCGAAAGGTTCGGACCCAGCACCTCGGCCCGGAGCACGTCGACACCGTCGCGACGGCCAACGAGATTGCCGCCGTCTGGGCCGAGCAAAGGCGTCTGAAGGAGGCCGCCGAGCTCCACGAGTGGATTCTCGCCATCCGCGAGCGCGAACACGGAAGCGAAAGCGCACCCGTGGCATCGAGCTACAACAATCTGGGGCTGGTCGCTCAATACCGGCGCGACTACGACCAGGCCGAGTCTCACTTCCTCCGGGCGCTGACGATCCGCCGGAAGCTGATGGGCTCACTGCATCGCGAGGTGGCGGCCATCCACAACAACCTGGGGGTCCTCCACAAGCTTCGGAGAGAGTTCGGCGATGCGGAGGCCGCCCACCGCACGGCCCTCAAAATCCAGGAGCAGGTCCTCGGCTCCGATCATCCCGAGACCGCCATGACCCTCCACAATCTGGCCGACGTCCAGATCGAGACCGGACACCGCCAGAGAGCCGCGGAGCTGCTGCGACGGGCGCTGGCCGTCAAAAAGCGGGCCTACGGGCGGGACCACCGGCACGTGGCAGACACGCTGATCGTGCTGGCGGCGCTCCAGATCGAGAGCGAGGAGTTCGACGCGGCGGAGACCAGCCTCGAGCGCGCCCTGGCCATCTGGCGGGATTCGCCGCCGCCGGATCCACTTTCCATCGCCGAGGCCCTGGCCAACCTGGCGGTCATTCGCCAACACGGCGAGCGGCTCGCCGATGCGGTCGAACTCTACGAACGCGTGAGTCCCATGTTCGAGGGCGAACTCGGCCCGCGGGACCCCAACCTGGCGCAGGTTCTCACCCGGCAGGCGGCACTATACACTCAATTAGGTCGACACGCAGAATCGCTTGCGGTCTACGAACGGCTGCTGGAGACCGAGGAATCGGGGCACGAGCCCGGGGACCCCGCGGTGGTGCGACTCCTGATCGCGCTCGCCAGTGCCCATATCCAGCTCGGCCAGTTCGGAGAAGCCGGCGCGCGCTACCAGCAGGCCAAGGTGGCTCTCGAAGGCGCGGACCGCCCCGCCCGGGACCTCCTCGCCTACAGCTTGGGCGGCCTCGCCGACAGTCTCGTTCAGCAGAGGCGATTCCACGAGGCCGAGCCCCACTACCTGCGTGGGATCGAGCTACTCGAGGGGTCGGGGAAAGAAGAGCACCGGCGCGAGCTCGGCGCGATGCTGAGCAACCTCGGGTCAATCTACGCGCTCTCGGGACGCCTGGCCGAGGCCGAGCCCCTCTACACCCGAGCCCTCGAGGTTCGGACCGGGGTCGAGGGCCCGCGACACGAATCCGTCGCCCGGCTGCGGCACGATCGGGCGGGCGTCTACGCTCAGCTCGGCCGCAACGCGAAGGCCAAAGAGGACTACCGGAGCGCCCTGGCCCTTCGCGAAGAGATCCTGGGCCCGAACCACCCGAAGGTGGCAAGCACGGCGGAAGCCTTTGGAGTATTCCAGCTGGGACAATCCGAGTACGCGAAAGCCGAGCAGCTCTTGAGACGCGCGCTCGCGATCCGCGACCAGAGCGAACGACCGGACTCCGGCGAGCTGGGTCGAGGCCTCCTACACCTGGGTGAGGCCTATGTCCTGCAACACAAGCTCCCGGAAGCCGAGGCCGCACTGCGTCGCGCCCTGGATCTCCTCGGGTCCGATGCGGACCCAGAAAACTCGACCCTCGCCGAGGCCCGTCGGGTCTACGACTGGGTGATCGACGCCCGCGGCCCCGGGCCCGCCAGCGCTCGGTAAGGTCACGGGGACGGGAGCACCGTCCCCCAAGCGAAGGCACGATCTCCGTGGTAGTCGGGGACTCGAACCCGGCCGCACGGTGCAGCAGGCGGATTCCTGATGCCCTGCGTGCCACGGTCGAAGCCCGCAACCCCCGCTCCGCCTCGTCGCCGGGCTCAGGCTCTCCCGGGCGTAGTCCCGGGCCGCCCGCCCATCCTGTTCGAGTAGCCCCAGGCTGCCGGTAGTCACGATGTCGAGGGCGGTCTCGGGCTCGGTCATGGGGGCTCCAGTCTGGCCCCCGGAAAGTGGGTTATCGGGG
>JACZXC010000460.1 GCA_022571825.1 Myxococcales bacterium
CGCCCCCCCGACAGGCCCTTGCCGACGTAGTCATTGGCGTCCCCTTCCAGTTCCAGGGTGATGCCGCTCGCCAGCCAGCTGCCGAAGCTCTGTCCCGCCGACCCATTGAACTTGATGTGGATGGTGTCGTCGGGCAGTCCATGTTCACCCCACTTCTTCACCCAGTTGTGGCTGAGAATCGTCCCCACGGTTCGGTGGGTGTTGAGAATAGGCAACTCTATCCGGACCTTGCTGCCGTTGTTCAGAGCGGATGCACACATGGGCAAGAGATGGGTCGTGTCCAGTGCCTGGTCCAAACCGTGGTCCTGTGACTTCGTGCAATGCACGCCGACCCCGTCATGCGGTCTCCGGGCCGGTGACAGGATGGGGCTCAGATCGAGACCGTCCGTCTTCCAGTGCTGGATCGCGTCGTTGCTGTCCAGCAGGTCCACCCGGCCCACCATCTCGGTAAAGGTTCTAAAGCCGAGCTTCGACATGATCTGTCGCGCCTCTGCGGCCACCATGAACAGGTAATTGACCACGTGCTCAGGTTTGCCGGCGAATTTCTTGCGCAAGACCGGGTCTTGCGTGGCGATCCCGACCGGACAGGTGTTCAGGTGGCACTTACGCATCATGATGCAGCCCAGTGTGATGAGCGGGGCGGTCGAGAAGCCGATTTCTTCGGCACCGAGCAGCGCGCCGATGACCACGTCGCGGCCGGTCTTCATGCCGCCATCCGTCTGTAGCACGACACGGCTGCGGAGGTCGTTTAACACCAAGGTCTGGTGCGTCTCGGCGATGCCCAGTTCCCAAGGCAATCCGGCGTGCTTGATACTGGTCAGGGGTGAGGCCCCGGTTCCGCCGGCGTCCCCGGAGATGAGAATGTGATCGGCGTGCGCCTTGACCACACCGGCGGCGATCGTACCGACGCCTACCTCGGAGACGAGTTTGACGCTCACCCGGGCCGAGGGATTGGCGTTCTTCAGATCGTGAATCAACTGTGATAAGTCCTCGATCGAGTAGATGTCGTGGTGTGGGGGCGGGCTGATGAGCCCTACACCCGGCGTGGAATACCGAATCCGGGCAATGGTATCATCGACCTTGCGGCCGGGTAACTCGCCGCCTTCGCCCGGTTTAGCGCCCTGCGCAATCTTGATCTGCAGTTCGTCTGCGTTGGTCAAGTACCAGGCGGTCACGCCGAAACGCCCGGAGGCGACCTGTTTGATGGCGGATCGTTTCGAGTCGCCGTTTGGCAGTCTGGCAAAGCGTTCGCTATCTTCGCCGCCCTCGCCGGTGTTGCTCTTGCCCCCCAGGCGGTTCATCGCGATGGCGAGCGTTTCGTGCGCCTCGATCGAGATGGAACCGTAGGACATCGCCCCGGTGCAGAATCGCTTCGCGATCTCGGAGGCCGGCTCCACCTGCTCCAGCGGGATCGGCTCCGATGCGTACTTGAATCGGAACAGGCCCCGCAGCGTACACAGCCGCTGGGCTTCGTCGTCCGCGGCCTTCGAGAACTCGCGGTAGGTCGCGAAACTGTTCTGCTGTACCGCATGCTGGAGCTTCGAGACCACCTCCGGATTGAATGTGTGACGCTCGCCGCGGGGTCGCCACTGGTAGAGACCGCCGGGATCGAGCTCGGGATAGGTGTACTGGTCTCCGAAGAAGGCCCGAGCGTGACGCAGCGCGGCCTCCCTGGCGATCACGTCGTAGCCGACGCCGGAGACCCGCGAGGCCGTCCCCGTGAAACAGCGATCCACCAGATCCCGGTCGAGTCCCACGGCTTCGAAGATCTGGGCGCCGCGATAGCTCTGCAGGGTCGAGATGCCCATCTTCGCCATGGTCTTGAGCAGGCCCTTGTCACAGGCCTTGAGATAGTTCTGGAGCGCCGTCTCGAGGTCGATCTCCTCGGGCCCAAAGGTGCCCTCGGATACCAGCTCCGCGATCGTCTCGAAGGCCAGGTACGGGTTGATCGCGCCGGCCCCGTAGCCCACCAGCAGGGCGATCTGCGGAACGTCCCGCGCCTCCGCCGTCTCGCAGAGGATTCCGCACTGGGTGCGCAGCTCATTGCGAATCAGGTGGTGGTGCACGGAACCGACGGCGAGCAGCATCGGAATCGGCGCCAGGTCCGCCGTGACCCCCCGATCGCTCAGGATGATCAGGGTACCACCTTCGGCGATGGCCTCCGTCGCCTGTCGGCACAGGTCGTCGAGGGCGCCCCGCAAGCCTTCCCCGCCGTCGGCCACCTTGTACAAGGCGGAGAGTGTGCGCGCCTCGAAGCCCGGAAGCGCGATCTCGCGGATCCGCTCCAGCTCTTCGTTGGTCAGGATCGGCCGGTCGCAACGCAGGAGCCGGGCGTGCTCGGCGGTCTCCTCCAGCAGGTTCTTCTCGGCGCCCAGCGTCGAGAAGAGCGACATGACGTTGCCTTCGTTTATCGAGTCCAT
>JACZXC010000461.1:0-1763 GCA_022571825.1 Myxococcales bacterium
AAATCGCGGCGGCGACGCAGTTGTTGCTCGGATTCGATCCTCGCATCACCCGGGTGGGCGTCGTCAGCTTCGCTGGAAAACCGAACCGATCGAGGCTGTTTCGACCCGGGTGGACCCCCGCCGCCCGGATCCGGCAATCCCTGACCGCCGACTACGCCCGGGTGGAAGACGCCTTCCAGGCGATCCTCGATGCGGGTCCGGAGGGCGCGACGAACATGGCGGCGGCGATCGAGCGCGCCAGCGAGGAACTCGTGGGCTCCGGCGACGACCCAGATCGCAAAAAAGTGGTGCTGTTCTTTACGGATGGCAAGCCGACCCTCCCCTACTGGGGATTCGAGGCCGACAACGTTCGCGCTGTGCTCCGCGCCGCCGAGAGCGCCCGCCGCGACGGGATCCGGATCCACTCCTTTGCCATCGGACCCGATGCCCTGGCCGGTCCCATCGCCGCCCTGGAGATGGCTCGGGAGACCGGCGGATCCTTCACCCCGGTTCGCCATCCGGGGGATCTTCAGAGCCTGGTTCAGGAGGTGACGTTCACCCAGGTGCGCTCCGTCACCCTGAGCAACGCGACCACGGGCGACCCCGGGCAGCCGGTCCAGATCACAGCGGACGGCGGCTGGGCGGGATTCGTCCCCACCGTCCCGGGGCCGAACCGGATCGAAGTCGTCGCCCACGCCGCGGACGGGAACTGGGCGCGACTGCAGCTGGAGGTGACGGTCGAGGCCAAAGCAGACGAAGTGGCGCCTCCGGTTCGGCTCGCGGCGCGACGCAACCGACTGCTCGAGAACTGCCTGCGCTCCGCCAAGAGCGACCGGCGCAGTGCGGAACTCCGGCACGCCGAGTTCGTCCGCCGAGAGCTGAGCGCCGAGATCGAACAGGAGCGGCGGAAGGCGAGCACTCGCGCCGCCCAGCAGCGCCTGGAACTCCAGCTCGAAGTGGAAGAAAAACCCCGTCTCTAGTCGATCGGGTCGAGGTACTCCGAGAGGCCGTAGCCGGTCTGGCCGGCCCAGGTCCACTCGGTCATGCCTTCGCTGATGCGGGTCGTCTTTCCGCCTCGGCGGTTTCGCAGCGGGATCAGCGAGAGGACCCGGCCTTCGACGTCGAGGCATTCGCCATCTTCGCAGATCAGCCGCGCGTGAATGCGGTGGTGGAAGCGCTGTTCACCCACCGATTCCGTCCGGAGCTCGAGATCCCGAACGCGCAGGAGCCGGTCGCCTCGGTGGACCAAGCCGCTCTTGAAGATGGTCCCCTCCTGATTCGCGATCCAGTTCGCCATGAAGCCAAAGTCATCGCTGAAATTCGCGGTCAGCCAGCGGTAGCTCCGAGGCGCCTGCCAGCTTGAAGTACATGCTCTCGTTGAAATTGGACTCGCCGGTGTTCTCGTGAGTGGCTTCGTCGGCCGGATCCAGACGCAGTGTCGGGGACATGGCTCAGTCTCCCGAGTCGCGCCGATAGGGTCGCCCGAGGTCCGCGGGGGCGCTGGCGCGACCCCCGACGAGTGTCAGAACCGCCAGGGTGACCAGGTACGGAAACATCAGGAAGACAGGATACGGGATCTGGGAACCCCGGGCCTGAAGGCGAAACTGAAGTGCGGTGGCGGCTCCGAAGAAGAGGGCGGCCCCGATGATGCCACCCGCACGCCAACGGCCAAAGATCACGATGGCCAGGGCGATGAATCCGCGGCCCGAAGTCATGCCCTCGGTGAACGTGACCGTGAGAGACCCCCTGAAGGGCCGCTAGAGACAGCTAGCGCCAGGAGATCA
>JACZXC010000461.1:1773-2410 GCA_022571825.1 Myxococcales bacterium
CCCCCGCCACGCCCGCCCGCAGCGAACCGACGGGAACGGCCCGGAATCGCACACCCTCGACCGCCACGCCCTCGCGATCCGCGGCGCGCGCCGATTCGCCGACCGCGCGCAGACGAAGCCCCGGGCGAGTGCGCGCGAGTCCGAACCCGATCACGACGGCGAGCCCGAGTGCCGCATACACGAACGGCGTCTGAGCAAAGACCGCGGGTCCCAGGACCGGAATCTCGACGAGGACCGGCACGGGCAGAACGGCCAGCGTCGGTGCCGAGGGCGGGTTCCCCGCGTACAGAGCCCGGGATCCCAGACCCGTCGCGCCCAGGGCGATCAGGTTCACCGCCATGCCCACCACAATCTGGTCGACCCGGTGGACGACGGCGAAGGTGGCGAACAGAACCCCGACTCCCATGCCCGCCAGTCCCGCGCCCAGGACGCCCGCCGCGGGTGACCCGGTGGCGGCGGCCACGACGAATCCAGCGAAGGCACCGGTCAGCATCGTCCCCTCGATGCCGATGTTGATGACGCCGGAACGCTCCACCACCAGCTCGCCCAACGCGGCGATCAACAGCGGCGCCGCGAGTCGACAGGTCGCTTCCAGAAGGGCCTCCATTACGCGACCTCCACGTGATCTGTTGTCCCC
>JACZXC010000084.1 GCA_022571825.1 Myxococcales bacterium
GCTCCGGCCTTCGCTCGCCTTCGGCTCGCTGCGCGGAGGCCGACTCTCGAGTCGGCCTCCTTGCCTGGCTGGGCCTCGCCCACGTGTGGTCCCCAGGGGGAGGCGAAGTTTCTCGGTGGGGTATTTTCTATACGCTACGTATCGTATATGTTCTCGGGACGCCGCCTCGGCGGCTCGTCCCCGGGAGGACCCCAGCATGGACTTCGAGTTCTCCGACGCCGAGAAGGCCTTTGCCAAGGAGGTCGAGGCGTTCCTCGACCAGCACGCGACGCCCGACGTGGCCGACGTCTGCCGCGAGAACATGGCGCAGATCGTCGACACGCCGGAGCGCCGCGCCTTCATGAAGAAGCTGGCCGCAAAGGGCTGGATCGGCATGAGCTGGCCCCGGGAATTCGGCGGGCAGGAGAAGGAAGGCGTCTACGAGTACATCCTGAACGAGTCCCTGGCTCGCCGCGGGGCTCCCCAGATCGGAAAGGGCGCGGGCATCATCGGCAAGACCCTGATTCGCCACGGAAGCGAGAAGCTCAAGCGGGAGTTCCTGCCCCAGATCATCAACGCCGAGATCGAGTTCGCCGTGGGCTACAGCGAGCCCCAGGCGGGTTCCGACGCCGCCAACATTCAGCTCAAGGCGGACCGGGTCGAGGGCGGCTGGATGCTCAACGGTCAGAAGACCTGGACCACCTCGGCCCACTTTGCCGACTGGTACTGGGTCGGCGCGCGCACGAATCCAGAGGCCCCCAAGCACGACGGGATCAGCTTGTTCCTGATCCCCATGGACCACCGGGGTCTCGACGTCCGGGCGATGCCCACGATTGGCAACGAAATCACGAACGAGGTGTTCTTCAACGACGTCTTCGTTCCCGAAGAGTACATAGTCGGCGAAGAAGGCCGCGGTTTTCGGTATATCTCCGAGGCGTTGGATCTCGAGCGCTTTACGATGTTCACCTTCGCGCCGATCGAGCAGAAGCTCGAGGAGTTGATCGAGTACGTGCGCACGGCCGAGCGCGATGGCGAGGCGCTTCGGGAAGACCCGTGCACTCGCCAGAAGATCGCCCAGCTCGCCACCCAGGCCGAGGTGGCGAGGGTTCTCGGCTTCAAGTTCCTGGCCGCGGCGCAGACTGTCGGCGCCAAGCCACCCACGATCGAGGCGTCGGAGTACAAGCTCTTCGCGACCCACCTGTCTCAGCGAATCGCCAACGCGATGCTGGATCTCGCGGGGACCGGCGCGCAACTTCGGGTGCACACCGAGGGCGCCCCGATGCGCGGTCGGCCCGACATGAGCTACCGGTATTCGGTGATCGATACCATCGGGGGCGGTGCCTCCGAGATCCAGAAGAACATCATTGCGCGGCGCAAGCTCGGCCTGCCCAAGAACTTCTAGGAGCGCGCTCGGTGACCGCTCCCCCGGCTCTGGATGGAATCACGGTGCTCGATTTCTCCACGGTCGGGCCCGCCGCGCGCTGTGCTCGCATCCTGGCCGACTACGGCGCCCGCGTCGTCAAAATCGGCGCCCCGCCGAAGCGGAGTGGGGTACAGATCGAGCCTCCGCACTACGCCTACAGTGCCAACCGCGGGATGAAGCGCACGCGCATCGACCTGAAGGCGACCGACGGCAGGGCGGCGTTTCTCAAGCTGTCGGCGGGAGCCGACGTGATTCTCGAGAGCTTTCGGCCCGGGGTCGTGGACCGGCTCGGGATCGGCTACGAACAGGTTCGCCGCATCAATCCCCGCATCGTGTACTGCTCCACCAGCGGTTACGGGCAGGACGGACCCCACGCGCACTGGGCCGGACACGACCTCAACTACCTGGCCGTGGCCGGCTTCCTCGATTGCACCGGGCGGCGGGAGGATGGGGGGCCGCCCATCCCGGGCGCCACCTTGGCCGACAGCGCCGGCGGTGGCATGCACGCGGCCATCGCCATCCTGGCGGCGTTGATGCGGTGCGCCCGCACCGGCGCCGGGGAGTTCCTCGACGTATCGGTGGCCGACGGGGTCCTTTCGCTGATGTCGCTGGCTGTCGACGAGCACCTGGCGACCGGCGAGGAGCCGGGTCCCGGCCACGACATCCTCACCGGTCGCTACGCCTGCTACGACCTGTATTGCGCCGGCGATGGCAAGTGGCTCTCGGTGGCGGCCATCGAGCCCGCCTTCTATGCGAACTTGTGCCGCGCCCTGGGACTCGAGGAGTGGATTCCGCACCAGACCGACGACGGGCGGCAGGACGAGATTCGCCGGGCGTTTCAAACGGCCTTTGGCCGCCGCGATCGAGACGCGTGGGTCGCAGACCTCGCGCCGGCGGATACCTGTGTGGCGCCGGTGAATACCATCGCCGAGCTGGTTCACGACTCCCAGTTCGAAAGCCGCGGCGCCTTCGCCGAGGCGGTGCACGATCGCCGCGGGAGCTTTCGCCAGGTGGCTCCCATCCTGGCCGGAATGGTGCGGGCTGCCGGACCCATCGAGCTGCCCGACGCCTCGGTCACCGACACCGAGGGGTTGCTCCGCGATGCGGGGCTCTCGGAGCAGGAGATCGCCACGATGCGACGCGAAGGAGTGGTGGCATGAGCGAGCTGCCGGCAGAGATCGAGTCCTGGATCGGCGAGACGCGGTACGAACAGGTGGGGGATTTCGACGTCGAGCGCGGCTACATCTTTGCCAGCTGCGCGTCGGTGGAGAACGGAAACCCCCTGTTCTGGAACGAAAAGGCGGCTCGGGATCTCACCGACGGCTGGATCGCGCCGCCCACGATGCTCTCGGTCTGGTTCCGGCCCCACTACTGGGCGCCCGACCGAACGGAAACGGTGCAGCCCCTGCAGGTGCATTTCGATCTGAAGGAGAGGCTGGGTCTTCCCGAGGCCGTCATGACCGACAACACGATCGTGTTCGGCGCTCCGGTCCGGCCCGGCGACCGCCTCAAGACCTGGCAGGTGCTCCGGTCGGTGAGCGCAGTCAAGCGCACGAAGCTCGGCGAAGGACGCTTCTGGGCCATCGACGTCGAATATGAGAATCAGGGCGGCGAGTGGGTCGGCACCGAGTCCTACACGGGTTTCGGGTACCAGGGAGACGCAAGCGACGTGGAGCGTCGCGCGCAGCCGTCTCAGCGACAGCGTTCAGCGGGCGTGGAAGTCGGCCCCAGGGCCGACTTCGCTCTCTCCTCTTCCGAAGGCGAGCGAAGTCAGAAGGACGTGCTGACCACTGAAGCGATCCGTGTGGGGGACGAGCTTCCCCAGCTCGCGGTCGACGTTTCCGCGACGACGGTGGTATTGGGGGCCCTCGCCGCGCGGGACTGGAGGCCGATGCACCACGACACCCACTTTGCCGTGCATCGAAACGGCGTCAAGAACATCTTTCTCAACACGCCGAATCAGGCCGCCTGGTTCGAGCGCTACCTCACTGACTGGACGGGTCCCGAAGGTCGCCTCGGGCGCATTCGGTTTCGAATGCGGGACTCGGTGTTTCCGGACGACCGCATGGTCTTCCGCGGAATCGTGGAGAAGGCCGAGACCGATGCCAGCGGCTGTAGCTGGGCCGAGGTGGAGATGAAGCTGACGGTCGGCGACAACGTCGCAACCGAGTGCACCGCGCGCATCGCCATCCCGACCCGCCCCGGCGACAACCCCTGGAAACGCCGCGGCGAGCAGTGGAATCCGTAGGCGGGGACGGTCCGCGAAGGAGTCGACCATGGATCTGGACTTCAGTGAAGAGCAGCAGGTACTGCGGGACATGGTGCGCGGACTCTGCGCCGAATATGCGTCCCTGGAGACCGTTCGGGCGTGTGAGGACGATGCCACCGGCTATCCCGAGGATTTCTGGAAGCAGCTGGGCGAGCTGGGCCTGCTGGGGATTCTGATTCCCGAGGCCTGGGGCGGATCGGGGCAGACGCTGCTCGAGGCCGCGGTCGTCTACGAGGAGTTCGGACGCTCCCTCGCGCCGTCTCCCCACTTCGCCAGTGCCGTGATCGGGGCCGGGGCTCTGATCCGGGCGGGGAGCGATGCGCAGAAGGCGGAATGGCTGCCGAAGATCGCCTCGGGCGAGGCGATCCTGGTTCCGGCGTGGACCGAACCCGAGCGGAGTTTCGGTCCCAAGGGCGTGCAGCTCGCGGCAGCCCGCACCGGGGATGGGTTCCGCCTCTCGGGCACCAAGCGTCATGTGCCGTTCGCCAGCTCGGCGACGCGTCTGCTGGTTCTGGCTCGGTCGGGACCCAACGTGGAAGATGTGGACCTGCTGTTGGTCGATCCGCGTTCGCCGGGCATCGAGATGATCCAGCAAAAGAGCCTGGCCGCGGACACGCAGTATCGGGTCGAATTCCGCGACGTGGAGGTTCCCAGCGCCAGTCGACTCGGCGAGAGCAGATCCGGCTGGCAGACCTGGGACGCCGTCATGCACGATGCCATCATCCTGCTGGCCGCCCAGGCGATCGGCGGTGCGGAACGCGCCCTCGAAATCACGGTGCAATACGCGAAGGACCGCAAGCAGTTCGACAAGCCGCTCGGAGCCTTTCAAGCCATCGCGCACTATCTGTCCGACGCGACCACCGCCATCGATGGCGGCAAGGTGCTGGTCTGGGAAGCGGCCTGGGCCCGAGCCCGCGGTCGTTCCACGGCTCGCCTGGCGCCCATGGCCAAACTGTTCGCGTGTCAGACCTATCGGGACGTGACCGCCATGGCTCAGCAGGTCTGGGGTGGAGTGGGCTTCACCCTGGAGTACGACATCCAGCTCTACTTCCGGCGGGCCAAACAGCTCCAGATCTCGTGGTGGGACACCCGGTATCTGGAGGAGCAAGTGGCCCACTGCGTGCTCGACACGGACGTCGCCTGATGGCCCTCGATCTGGGCGAGCTGGCGGCGCCCGCGCACACGGCGCTGGTGATTCAGGAGTGCCAGCGCGGGATCGTCGGCGACCTGTCGGCCCTGCCGGAGCTGGCGGCGGCGGCCCAGGGCGGCGTGCTCGGCAACGTGTCGAAGCTGGCGGAAGCGGCGCGAAGTGCCGGCGTCGCGGTGATCCACTGTACCGCCCAACGCCGTCCGGATGGTCTGGGCGCCAACCTGAACGCGCGGTTGTTCCAATACATGGCGAAGTCGAAGAATTCGCTCCATCCGGGCTCCCCCGCGGCGGAGATCGTCCCCGAGATCCGCGTTGCCGAGTCCGATCTGGTGCTGCCGCGGCTGCACGGACTGTCGCCATTCCAGGGCACCGAACTCGACTCGATTCTGCGCAACTGCGGCGTGCGCACGGTCGTCGGCGTCGGCGTGTCGGTGAACGTCGCCATCACGAACCTCACCTTCGACGCCGTCAATGCCGCGTACCAGGTCGTGATTCCGCGCGACGCCGTGGCGGGTTTCCCCGCCGAGTACGTGGAGGCGGTCTTCGAGAACACCCTCAGAGCGGTGGCAACCCTGGTGACGGCTGCCGAGCTGCTCGCCGTCTGGGGCGGCTGACTGTCGCGGTGACGGTCCTTCCACGGTGTTCAGATTCGAGGACCGTCCCCGATCCGGATGATGATCTTTCCGATGGTTCGGCGGTTGCCGAGGTCTCGGATCGCGAGGGGGACCTCTTCCATCGAGATCTCGCGGCCGACGAGGGGTCGGATCGTACCCTTGCCGTGAAGCGCCAGGAGCTCGGCGTGCACGGCGTCGAGAGTGGGACGTTCCCGCCGGCTGTACTCGCCCATGTACACGCCCACCACCGAGAAGCTCTCGAGCAAGAGATCGAGGGTCGATAGGGTCGGAATCTGGCCGCCGGCGAACCCCACCACCAGGATGCGTCCCTCCCAGGCAACGCACTTTGTTGAGCGATCGAAGACGTCGCCCCCGACCGGGTCGTAGATGACGTCGGCGCCGCGCCCGTCGGTGGCCTCGCGGACGGCGGTAGAGAAGTCCTCGGTCCGGTAGTCGATCGCGAGTCTGGCGCCGAGCTTCAGGCAAACCTCGCACTTTTCCGCTCCCCCCGCCGTCGCGATCACTTCCGCGCCGGCCGCGACGCCGAGCTGGATCGCTGCCGAGCCGACGCCCCCCGCGCCGGCGTGAACGAGCAAGGTCTCCCCCGATCTGATCTGGGCGCGGCGGTGGAGTGCCACGTGCCCCGTCTGGTAGGGAATCAGGAACCCGGCGCCCTCGACATCACCGAGGCTGTCGGGGATGGCGTAGACGTTGGCCGCATTCGCAATGCACGCTTCGGCCAGGCCGCCGTGGGGAAGGTCCGGGACCGCGATCACTCGTTGGCCGATGGCCAGAGAGACTCCGTCGCCGACCCTCTCGACCTCGCCGCAGACCTCGAGGCCCGGACTGAAGGGAAACTCGGGCCGGAGAGGGTAGAGCCCTCGACACATCAACCCGTCGCCGAAGTTGAGGGCGGCGCAGGCGACGCGGATCTGAACCTGCCCCGGTCCGGGCTCGGGGCTATCGATCTCCTCCAGACGCAGCACCGCGACCGGTTCGCCGAATTCGTGGACCCTCCATGCCCGCATGGCGGTCCGTCTCTCAGGTCGCCTCGAAGCGGACCGGCATCGACTCCCAGCCCTGCACGAACTCCGTGCGGATTCGCCGGAGCTTGCTCTCCTCGACCTCGTATTCGGGAATGTGGCGGAGCACGGATTCCAGGCAGAGCTTGCCCTCGAGTCGCGCAAAGTGGGTTCCGATGCAGGCATGGGTCCCGTGACCGAACGAGAGGATGCGCGACGGGCGACGCTTGATATCGAACACGTCCGGATTCTCGAACTCGCGAACGTCTCGATTCGCCGATGGGTACAGGAACATCACCGCCGTGCCGGCACGCATGGTTTCGCCGTGAAGCTCGACGTCGTTGTTCAGCGTCCGCATCAGGAACTGGGTGGGCATGTCGTATCGGAGAGTCTCGTTGAACGCGTCGGGTATCAAGCTCGGATCCGCCGCGCATTCGGCCCGCTGGTCCGGGTGCTGGTGGAGCAAGTACAAGGCGCTCGAGAAGACCTTGGGAAAGGTCTCGGCACCGCCGATCAGGAACATCGAAAGATGGGAGCCGGCCTCCTCATCGCTGAACTTGCGTCCATCGACTTCGATGTCGAGAACCGCGTCGACCGGGCTGCCCCCCGCGGTTGGATTGGCCCGTCGCTTCTTGATGAGGTCCGCGAGGTAGGCCGTCATCTCCATCATGGCCGCGATGCCGTCCTGGGTCATTCCCTCGACGCCTTCTTCGCGGGCGAAGAAGCGCCAGACCATGGCGTTCAGCCGATCCGCATCTTCCATGGGGAAGCCGTTGGCCAGGCAGGCGACCCGCACCGAGACCCGCGAGGCGAATTCGACGAACATGTCGCACTCGCCCCGATCGCGGATCGCGTCGAAGGCCTGGTTCACGATCGTCTCAATCTGCGGAAGCAGTGCGTTCACGCGCGCCGGCTGGAAAAACTTGCGGATTTTCGAGCGCAGCTGGGTGTGCTGGGGGGGATCCATGAGGTTGAGCATCGGCGTCACGGGCTGGATCTTGGTGAACAGGTGCGCCGCCGTGGTGCCCCGGGCAGTCGAATAGTTCTTCGCATCCATCGACGCGTTCCAGATGTCCTGGAAGCGCGACAGCGCCCAGCCATCCCATTTCTCCAGGCGGTAGCAGGGTGCCTCTTCGCGGAGGCGCTGGTAGATCGGATAGGGATCCTTCATGACGGCTTCCGAGAAGGGATCGTATTCGACCATGAAGATTTGTCTCCGTAGCTGGGGATTCTTCGGGACGGTCGATTATACGATAGATGCCGATGGAGTAGAATCACGACCTGACATGAGTTCCGAACCCAGACCCGCTGCCACCGTCGTGCTGATCCGCGACGGGAAGGAGGCCCTCGAACTCCTGCTGCTCGAGCGCAACACGCGGTCCGGGAAGGAACCCAGGCCCTGGGTGTTCCCGGGTGGAAAGATCGACGACACGGATCGCGTCGATTCGCTGGACGACAGCGCGCGACGTGCGGCAGTTCGCGAGGTGAAGGAAGAGGCGGGACTTCGAATCGCTGGCGCGAGCCTGGTCTCGATTTCGCGCTGGATCACTCCGAAGGTCTCGCCCAAGCGCTTCGACACCTGGTTCTTTCTGGGACAGATCGACTCCGACGACGAGGTGGCCGTCGACGGCGGCGAGATCCGTCGTCACCGGTGGCTCCATCCCCTCGATGCATTGGAGGCCCACGACCGGGGAGAGATGCTGCTGGCACCGCCAACCTACGTCACCGTTGCCTGGCTGGTAGAGCACGAGTCCGCCGCCGCCGCTCTGGGAGCCCTTCGGGTCGAGCCGGTCCTCACCTTTCGTCCCCGCATCTGCGCAGCGCCCGAGGGAACTTGCATCCTCTACCCGGGAGACGCGGGCTACGATGACGGTGACCCCGCGCGTGCCGGGCGGCGCCATCGCCTGTGGATGCGCCCCGAGGGCTGGGCCTACGAGCGCAGCCAGCGGGGGAGGTGAATCTCGTCGGTGAGGCGCTGAAACACGACGCGGACGGGGGTTCCGATCTCGACGGTGTGGGGGTCGACCTCGTCGATGGCGCCGTCCTCGGAGGCGACCAAGTTGCCCACCATTCGGATCGTGGGGTCTTCGTCGAGCGCCACGAGGATCACGTTGTAGGGCGCCAGTGCCGAGAATTGCGGCAGCAGCGGCGGGTGCGGGATCACGAAGGACCAGATCGTTCCCCGGCCCGAGACGGCGATCCAGCTGGGTTCGCTCTGGCCCCAGGGACTCAGGGGCCGGGGCGGAAAGATCAGGCGACCCGTCGCCCGGCATTGCTGAACCCGTAGCTCCCCGCGTCGCGCGCCCTCCCAGAAGGGCTGGCTGACTTCGTCTACCGGGGGAAGCAGGATATCGCAGCTCACACCGCTCACCTCCGCAGGATCAGGGCGCTGGTCGGAACGCCTTCTCCCGCCGTCACCAGGCAGGCCTCGGCGTCTGGCACCGGATTTACCGAGGTGCCGCGGATCTGACGCACACCCTCGTTGATCAGGTTGAAGCCGTGAACGTAGGCCTCGGAGAGGCCACCGCCGGACGTATTGATGGGCAGCCGCCCGCCCACCTCGAGGGCACCGCCCTCGCTGAACGCCGCTCCCTCGCCCTTGCCGCAGAACCCGTATCCCTCGAGAGAGAGAAGGATCAACGGCGTGAACGCGTCATAGAGCTGGGCGACCTGGATGTCGCCGGGACGGATATCCGAATGGCGATAGAGCTGTGCGGCGCAGACCCAGGAGGGTCCCGTCAGCGGATCTTCGCACCAATAGTTGACCATCGTATGGGACTGGCTGGGCAGTCCCTGGGCGAAGGCGTGTACGAAAGCCGGCGGGTGCGCGCAGTCCCGCGCGCGTTCCGCGGAAACCAGGACGCAAGCCAGGGCCCCGTCAGTCTCGAGGCAATTGTCGAACAGGCACAGCGGCTCGCTGATCCAGCGCGCCGCCATGTAGTCCTCGCGGGTCAGCGGGCGATCGAACATGATGGCGCGGGGATTGCGGTTGGCCATCTTTCGCGCGGCCAGCGCCACGTTGGCC
>JACZXC010000085.1 GCA_022571825.1 Myxococcales bacterium
ATGCTCCGGCTGGCCTCAACACAACGGCCTTGGGATCGCCAGTGGTACCAGAAGTAAAAACGAGCTGAGCAACTTGATCGGGTTTGACGGCTGCGGCTCGTTCTTCGATGGCTGACGCACTCACATCCTTGCCTGCCGCAAGGAAATCCTTCCAAGACATAACCCGGTCGTCATCAATCTTTGCACCTTCCGCCGCCACGATGTGTTTCACGTTGGGCATATTGTGAAGCTCATCTTTGATGAGATTCCATTTATCCACGCCGTCCACCAAGACGACTTTGGCTTCGGACAGGTTCAGCATGTGCTTCGCCTTTTCCGTGTCGGCAAAGGGATACACGCCGGCCGCAACAATGCCGTTCTTCAGAAGGGCCATATAGAAGAGATTCCAGTTGGGCCCATTGTTCGCAAAAAGAGCCCCGGTTTCTCCAGGCTCCACTCCGAGTGCAACCATGGACTTACCGACCTCAGTCACCTGTTTCGCGTACTCAGCATAGGAGGTCGTCTGCCACACACCATCAACCTTGGTGCGATACGCTGACTTGTTGGGTGTCTTTGCTGCGCGGTTGTCCAAGAAATCGAGAACCGTGTCGCCCGGACGTACGTACCGCGACGGATCGCCGCAGCCGTAATCGCGATCCAGCACCGCTTGGGGAATCGCTTTGAGGTATTCGGGGGCGTAATCGACGGGGCAGCAGAGCGCGACCTCGCGCTCGAGGGCAGCGGCGCTGTAGCGATCGCGAACGGCTGCCTCGCTGCTCATGGCGGTGGAGTCACTTTCGATGGATTCCATGACGGTGCTCGCTCCGTGGTTGGAGTGTACGGGAGAGGTTCCCGATCGAGTGATACGATAGCGCGGTCGAGGCGGTCATACGGAGCAGGAGGGTCGTCTTCGATTCGGGAGGAGAAGGGGCGGGGAGTGGCCTAACCGACCCTTTTTGTTGGCTTCTTCTCGATTGGCGGGTCGCAGGCTTGGTCGGGGGTGCGTGGTTTCAAGATTCTTCCGCGATTTCGCTTTCCCCTTTTTTGTCTGCTGCAAGCGGGGCTATCATGTCCCAGTCGCACAGTGGAGGGTTGGTTTAATGCCGAAGTTTCGAATCATCATGTTCGTCGGCTTCATCTCTTTGTGGGCCTCGTCGGCGGTGGCACATTCGGGCCATGGAACGACGTATCCGTCGAATCTCGTTCACTTCCTTTCCGAGCCCGTGCACCTCCTGTTCACTTTCGCGCTGATCGTCGGCACGGTGTATTCAATCTCGGCGTTTGTCCGAGGGAGGCGCGGGACCGCGCGCTTCGGGGCGGCGGTTTCAGACCCGGAGGGACCGCGTCGATGAACACTGGATGAAGCACGGGTGACTCCCCGTACCAGGTGAATCTCCGCCTGCCGGCTGCGCGTCCCGTCCACTCGGGCTCCCGCGAACGCGGCGACGGCTATCCGCTGGGAGCGCGCCACGATCGCGCCGCGCCCAGTGAGGGGGATCCGTGAACCTGCTGCTCGACCTCAAGATTCTCGGATGGATGATGGTGGGGATCGGCGGCTTCCAGATCTTCCCCCTGATCGCAGCGCTGATTTACGGAGAGCCCGTGCGCCCGTATGCGGCTACCGCCGTGGTGGCGCTCATCTACGGATTCGCGATCGCGCTGTCCATCCATCCAAAGGACCGGCGCATGCGGGCGCGAGACGGATTCCTGGTCGTCAGCGGGGCCTGGCTGCTGGCATCGGGCATCGGGGCTCTGCCCTATTACCTGGCCGATGTCCTCTCCCCCCTGGATGCCCTGTTCGAATCCGTCGCCGGGTTCACAACCACGGGATCTTCGGTGCTCTCCCGCCTCGAGGAGGCGCCTCGGTCGCTGCTCGTGTGGCGCTCGTTGACCCAGTGGCTGGGCGGAATGGGAATCATCGTCTTCACCATCGCGGTACTCCCGCTTCTGGGCGTCGGCGGAATGCAGCTCTTCCGCGCCGAGGTACCCGGTCCCGTCTCCGACAAGCTGACGCCGCGGATCACGGTGACCGCCCGGCGACTCTGGCTGATCTACCTCGGGGTCACGCTGCTCGCATTCGTTTCGCTGCGCCTCGCCGGACTGAGCGGCTTCGATGCCTTTTGTCACGGGCTCACGACCGCGGCTACCGGGGGATTCTCAACCCGGGCGGGCTCCATCGGGGCTTTTGGAATCCCCGCCGTCGAGTGGGTTGTGATCGTCTTCATGGTGATCGGCGGCATCAACTACGTCCTCCACTATCGGCTGCTCACCGGGGGAGCGCGCGGCGTCCTGCGCGACGGTGAGCTGCACTTCTTCCTCGCCATACTGGTGCTCTGCGTCGGGAGCGTCACCTGGTTGCTGGCGGAGACCGGAAGCGTCGAGGCGCCCCTGCGGGCGTCGGCCTTTCAGGTGGTGTCGCTCCTCACAACCACCGGATACGTGACCGCCGACTACGAACTCTGGCCGGCATTCTTTCAGTTCCTCGTGGTGCCCCTGCTGATGGTCGGTGGGATGGCGGGTTCGACCAGCGGAGGCATCAAGACCCTCCGCGTTCTCATCGGCCTGCGCGCGATGCGCGCCTACGTCCTGCGCCTGTCCCATCCCCTCGCGGTGCGACCGATCCGCTACGCCGGCCGACTGGTGGGCGACGACGTGGTCACGGGGATCGCGATCTTCCTTCTGGCCTACTTCGCCATTGCGATGGGGGCGGCCATGGTCGTCGCTGCCGGGGGCTATGACGTGGTCACGGCGATCACCGCGGCGCTTACGGCGATTGGGAACGTAGGACCCGCCCTCGGTGAGGCCGGACCCACCGACACGTTCGCGCATTTTCCAACGTCGGCGAAGCTCGCCCTCTGTTTCTGCATGATCGCGGGGCGACTCGAGCTGTTCACGCTGCTGGTTCTTTTCGAGCCGCATTTCTGGCGTCGCTAGCGCCGCGCGTCGGGCGCGGGAACTCCGACGCGACTCGAGAGGAGCTCAAGACGGGGGACATCGCTTCGTCTTTGGCCGGGGGATGATCCGCCACGCGTCGTTTCCCGGGTCCGCGATGATCCTCAGAGAGGCGGTGTCGGGATGGTGATGGCCGGAAATTCCGTTCCGCCGTCCACCTGGAAGATCTTGCCGGTGACCCAGGATCCGGCGGGAGAGACCAGATACAGTGCGCAAGCGGCGATGTCCTCGACGGTGCCCGGCCGGCCCATCGGCGTATTCTGCTGGAACTGCCGGCTCAGAGTCTCGTTCGTGAGCACCACGTCGAGGGCTCCGGTGGCCACGCCCCCTACGGAGATCGCATTGACGCGGACCTTGGGTGCGAACTCCGCGGCAAGATTGCGCGTGATCATGTTGAGGCCGGCCTTGCCCGCGCTGTAGGCGACGAACGCGGTCTGGACCATGTCGCTGGATCGAGAGGAAATGTTGACGATGGCCCCCTCGCCGGCGGTCTCGACCATCCGCGGCACGGCGAACCGCGTGAGCAGAAAGGCCTGGGTGACGTTGAAGCGCAGGGCGGTCTCGAAGAATTCCTCGCTGGTCTGGAGAGCAGGGCAGGGGAGCGTGCCCCCCGCGTTGTTCACCAGGATGTCGATCCGCCCGAACTCCTTGATGGTGGCGTCGACCAGGCCCTCGAGGTCCGGGGTCTTCATCACGTCTGCCGCCACCGGGAGGGCTCGCCGCCCGCGTTCCCGGACGGAGTCGGCGGTGGCCTCCAGGTCGGAAAGCGTACGCGCGGCGCAGACCACGTCTGCCCCCGCCTCGGCGAAGGCCAGGGCGATCCCGCGGCCGATGCCCTTCCCCGCGCCGGTGATGAGTGCGACGCGATCGGTGAGCTTGAAGCGGTCGAGGATCATCGCGCACCTCGCGACAGGGACGTCGCGGCGCGCCCGGAGACGAGGGGCAGGTCGAGATAGGTCCGGATTCCCGGCTCGGCGCGGCACACCGCGGGAATCGCGCTCACGCAGTGGATGGCCGTCGCCACGATGCCCGGGTTGCGCCTGAGGCCGGCCTCGATCGATTCGGGATGCCACCCATGGAAGATCAGCTTCGACGAGGGGTCCCCGGTCACCTCGACCTCGAAACGCTCGCCTTCGGGTCCGAAGCTCCAGGCGGGCTCGAGATCCCTCTCGCCCATGAACCAGTTCGTGCGGGTGGTGATGACCGGTTCGCCCCGCACTGTGCCTTCCCAGGTGAAGCGCTGCGCCGCCACCCGACCCGGCGGGATCGGGCCGATGGGCGATTCGATGGGCGATGTCGCCACGGCCATCTCGTGGCGGGTACGTTTCTCTGGGTCGAGATCGAATCCCAGCGCGTCGGCGACCATATCGATGGACTGGGTGAACCCGCCGCCCAGCATTTTCAGCATCGGGCTCTTCGCGGCCTCCTCGGGCGTCTTCCCGAAGAGCATGATGTCCGAGACCACCCGGGGCGCATCGTAGGAGCGGATGTCGGAGAATTCTTCAGCGCGGATGTGGGTGATTTCGCGCGAGAGCGCCGAGACCATCAGTGGAAAGCGCTCGGTGATGCCGCCGGGGTGAATGCCCGTGCCGTGGAGGCTGACGTTCCCGCGCTTGCAGGCGGTCTCCAGGTCGGCGACGTCCCGACCCCCGGGATAGAACCAGTTGAGCGGTGTCACCACGTTCTTGCCCGCTTCGAGCATGCGAAGCACCTGTTCCTTGTTCGCCGTGATTGGCGAGTAGAGGACACAGTCCGCCTTGGTCTCGAGCAGGGCATCGACATCGTTCGTCGCCTCGATTCCGATCGGGCCGATGCCGCAGATCTCGCCGACGTCGCGTCCGGCCTTCTGGGGGCTGTGCACCCAGACCCCCACCAGCGCGAGCTCCGGATGCGAGCGGATTCCCTCGATTGCCGCGCGGCCCACTCCACCCGTGGCCCACTGAATCACACGATACGTCATGCCCGGCTCCTCCCCTGGCTCCGTTTCTTCCGCACTCTCTTTTCCATGATCAACCGAATCGCCGCGAAGAGACGGGTTCCGAGGCGATCCGATCAGAGGCGGTGGGAAGCACCGGAACCCTCGGGACCCAAGCGACCGCCCGGGCCGAGATGGCCCTTTCCGGGAACGTAATTCACCTCCACGCGAATTCCATCGGGATCCTCGAAGAGAACCGAGTAGTAACCCGGGGCGAACTGACTTCCGTCTTCGGGCGGATGGACGATCCGCGCGTCGAGTTCGCCGGCGACGAACTGGTGAATGGTGTCGACATCCTCCCGGCTTCGCGCCCGAAAGCAGAGGTGGTGAAGGCCTGCGCGCTCCTGGTCGAAGGCCCCGCCGCGCGTCTCCTTCGGCGCTCCCCGCACCACGATCCCCGTGCGGCTCCCGATGCAGTACACGATGTCGTCGCCCTTGACGAGCGTTTTCATCTCCAGAAAGTGGCAGAGCTTCTCCCAAAACGGGACGCCGCGGTCAGGATCGTTCACGGTGAGCTGGATGTGGGCGATGCCATTCACTGCGACGGTCATGGATATCCTCCTCGTTCCGATCCGATTCGGATCCTAGCAGCTAGAAATCGTCGAGAAGGCCACCGCGCTCGAGGGCACCGTGAATGCACCGCGCCACGACCCGATTGGTTCGAGGAGAATAATGACCTCCCGGAAGAAACTGGACCTCGCGCGAATCGGCGGCGTGCAGGCATTCCAATACGTCGACGGTTCGCATCCGCTCGGCTTCGAGGTACGTCAAGAGCGGCGCGTAGACGCGGCTCGCCGACTCTCGGACGCGGACCCAGTCCGATTTGTTGGGAAAGATGGCCACGATCGGCCGGGATCGATCTTCAATGGCCGTCTGGTAGAACCCGGAGCTTCGCCGTCAACCGTCGCTATTGGGGAACGGTGGAGCGGAATGGGGCCTCAGTTCCGCTCGTCCGCTCGCCGATGAACTCCAGTTGGTCCCCTACGCAACCAGCGACGATTTCCAATGGGATTGGAAGGTTCGAGGAGTCGGATTCGCGGATGAGCGAGTTTTCGAAAGAGCGGTGCCTGTCGCCGATCCGGCTCTTAGTCATCGAAAGCAACGACCCGGGCAGCACCCCGATCGGCGAAGTCCTGGCACGATCCGGTAGCGAGCCGGTCGAGATCGAGCGAGCGGCGAGCGTCGCCGAGGCGGTGCAACGGCTCGAGAGGGGGGGAATTCAGGTCGCCCTGCTCGATCTCGCGGCAGCGGGGGCCGAGGGACTGAAGGTGCTGGCGGTCCTCGGGAAGGCCGCGCCCGAGGTCGCGCTCGTCGTGATGACCGATTCCGCCGACGAATCGGCCGCCCTCGATGCGATTCGTCGCGGCGCCCAGGACACCCTGATCAAGGGTCAGGCGCATCACCCGGTGATCCAACGCACGCTCCGGAACGCCATCGAGCGCCAAGCCATTAGGGCGGATTTGATCCGCGCCCGGGCGAGCGATCACTTCCTGGTCACCCACGACCGCCTGACGTTGTTGCTGAACCGATCCGAGTTTCGCGACCAGCTCCACGCCAACCTGAGGCGCGCCGTCCGCGACCGCATACCCCTCGCACTTCTCTTCATCGGCATCGATCGTTTCAAAGCGGTCAACGTGTCTCTCGGTCGTTCGGCGGGAGACGAGCTGCTCCAGGAGGTCGCCACGCGCTTGACCGAGTCCATTCGAATCAGCGACGTCGTGGCACGAGTGGGCAGCGACGAATTCGTGGTGATGCTCCATTCCGTGACCCGAGAACACGGTCCGGCGAAAACAGCCCAGACGTTGCTCGAGAGCCTGGCCAGGCCCTACCAGATTTCGGGACGAGAGATATGGGTGACCGCGAGCATGGGCATCGCCGTATTCCCGCGGGACGGGAAGACGCCCGAAGCATTGATTCGGAACGCGGAAGCGGCGACGGTCGCCGCCAAGGCCGGGGGCGCCAATCGCTACCACTACTACGCCGAGTACATGAACAAACTCACGGCGGAGAGGTTCGAGACGGAGGAGCGCCTCCGCCATGCGGTCGAGGGCGAAGAACTCCTGGTCTACTTCCAACCACAGGTCGACGTGTCGGCGGGAAAGATCGCGGGGGCCGAGGCGCTGATGCGTTGGATGGATCCGCACCGCGGGATGATCCCACCCAACGATTTCATCCCGATCGCGGAGGAGACAGGGCTGATCATCTCGATGGGTGAATGGATTCTTCGCGCGGCGTGCGAGCAGGCCACGCGCTGGAGTCAAGACATCCAGGTCGGAGTCAACGTCTCGAGCCGACAGTTGGCCCGGAAGGGCTTTTCCCAGGTCGTTGCCCGGGTCTTGCGAGAGACCGGACTCGCGCCCTCGAGGCTCGACCTCGAGATCACCGAGAGCTGCATTCTGGACACCGGTGGGCTCACGATGGCCACGCTCATCTCCCTTCGAAAGCTCGGAGTCCGCATCTCGATCGACGATTTCGGTACCGGCTACTCCTCTCTGATCGCTCTGAAGAACCTTCCCATCGATGGGCTCAAGATCGACCGGGCGTTCGTTCGCAACATTCCTGCGGATCAAGGCGATGCGACGATTACCCGAGCGCTGATCACCATGGCGACGGGGCTCGGCCGCACACTGATCGCTGAGGGAGTCGAAACCCGGGAACAGATGCAGTTCCTCTACGCCGAGGGCTGCCAGCTCTTGCAGGGATACTTGTTCAGCAAGCCGATTCCTGCGCGAGAGTTTGCATCCTATCTCGAGGCGGAAAAGGCGCCGTGGGCCGAGATCCTCGAGGACCTGCCCATCTGAGGCCCATCATTTTTTCAGCTGCCGGCTGCACCGGGAAATCGCTTCCGGCTAGGAGGCCGCGGGAGGCAAAGGGCGGACCCCCGTAAGACGGGCGAGCGCGAGGCTCGGCTGGAGTGGGGGAATCCGAATCGACCCGGGTCAGCCGCCGCCGACCTGGAGTACGAACTCGCGGAGGGCCCGCGCGTCGGTGAAGGTGAACTCCACCTGGCCGAGCCGGACGTTGTCGCCCGGCTTGAGGGGTGTGGGCGGACCAGTTCCGCGCGGCGGCACCGAGGCTCCGTTCACGGTGGTCCCGTTGGTCGAACCCGCATCCTGGAGAAGGAACTCACCGTTCTCGCCGACCTTGGCGAACGCGTGGAAACGCGTCACGCTCTTGTCGGGAATCACCACGTCGTGCTGTGCCTGGCGTCCCATCGTAATTAGGGGATCCGCCGATCCCTTCTTCGCCCGCAGGGGATAGACGACCAGGGAGAGGTTCGCCGTGTGCTCGTTCGGATCGCCTTGGTCGAAACCCATCAGCATCACGGTGCTGGTGCTACCCCCGGGACTGTCGGCCCGGGCCGACACCAGCAGAAAGCCGCTGCCGTGGCGCGCCTCGAAGGCTTCGGGCTCGAGGCGCTGGGCGTCCTCGTACAGCGATTCGATGAGCACCGCTGACCCGGGTATTTGAGCCTCCGACATCGTCGGTAGATTCGGCCAGCGGCCCGCGAGCTTTAGCCAGAGCCGTGCGACCACACCGCTTCCTTCTTCCGTGCGCCATTCGCTTTCACCCGAACACCCCTGCACGTCGGACTCCCACGGACGGGGTATTCGCCGGTAAACTCGAACACTGGAGGTGCTCGCGACCATGACGCGAGGGGTGGTGCTGCTGCTGACGGGGGTCACGGGCTTCAGTGGCCTGGTCTACGAGGTCGCCTGGCAGAAGATCCTGGCCACGCTGCTGGGTTCCCAAAGCGAGGCCACCGCCGCGGTGCTGGGTCTGTTCCTGGGCGGTCTCGCCCTGGGGTATGCGGGCTTCGGCCGACTGTCGCAACGCCGTCCGCACCTGTTCGCCGTTTACGGCGGGGTCGAAGCGGGCATCGGACTCTGGGCACTGTTGTTCCCGTGGCTGTTTCAGGCGGTCCAGGCCCTGTCCCTGGCCCTGCCCGCCACCTCCCCCGGCCTGGGGTTCGTCCTGGACATCGGGCTCTCGGCCCTGCTGATCGGCCCGCCCTCGGTGCTGATGGGCGCCACCATTCCCCTGCTCACCCAGGCCCTGGCCCGCAGCCTGACCGACGCCACCCGCTTCCACGCCTTGGTGTATGCCTGCAACACCGTCGGCGCCTTTGCCGGCGCCCTGGCCGCCGGCTTCTGGCTCGTCCCCACCCTGGGCCTGGTCGGTGTGCTGCGCCTGGCCGCCGCCCTCAACCTCCTCGCCGGCGCCGCTTTCATCGCGCTCGATTGGCGCTCACCCAGGCCCGCGCGACAACAGCTCCCCGCCGAATCCGCCCCTTCGCAAGCGAGCCCTGCCAGCGCCCCGGCGGAAGGCCACGCTGCGAGTCCGGGGCCTGCGGAGATCGGACGAACTGGCGAGGGAAGTCGACCCGACTGGCTCTGGCCCGGGGTCGCCCTCCTGATCGGCTTCGCCATGATGACCCTCCAGATCGTACTGATCCGCCTGGGGGGGCTCGCCTTCGGCTCCTCCCAGTTCACGTTCTCGATGGTGGTGGCGGTGTTCGTGCTGTGTATCGCGTTGGGCAGCTCTGGCGTCTCGGCGCTGTCG
>JACZXC010000462.1 GCA_022571825.1 Myxococcales bacterium
AATCGTCGAGCGAGATCGTAACGCCGATGCCCCGTAGATCCCGCAAAGAGAGGGCCGTGTTCTCGTCTTCTCCGAGCATCAGCCTCTCCGTGATTTCGAGCTCCAGCGCGTGCGGCTCCACCTCGGTCGCGCGAAGCACGTCGGTCACCGTCTGCAGCACGTCGCTCAACGCGAACTGCAGACTCGAGACGTTCACCGAGACACGAAGGCCGCTCAACCCGTCTCGCCGCCACTGTGCGAGCTGTCGGCACGCGGTCTCGAGCACCCACGCCCCGATGGGCACGATCAGACCGCTCTCCTCCGCGACGGGAACGAACTCCTTGGGCTGAACCTCTCCGAGCTCCCGGGAGTGCCAGCGGAGCAGAGCCTCGGCACCGGAGATCAGGTCGTTCGCCAGATCCAGGCGCGGCTGATAGTGCACCTTGAGCTCGTCGCGCTCGAGGGCGTGTCGGAGCTGCTGCTCGACCTCGAGGCGCCGGTCCTGCACCTCGCCCATCGACGGTCGATACCGCAGGGCGCGTCCCCGCCCGAGAGCCCTCGCGGCGTACATCGCCATGTCGGCGCAGCGAAGGAGCGATTCCGCATCCTCGCCGTCGTCGGGGAAGATGGCGATCCCGATGCTCGCGGTGACGGCGACCTGGTGGCCGTGGGCCGGGACCGGGCTCTTCATCGCCTCGAGGATCCGGTGGGCCACGTCGCTGGCGTCCTCCGCACGCCGCACCCTGGAGAGGAGCACGGCGAATTCGTCCCCGCCGATTCGCGAGACGTCGGCTCCCTCCCGCGTTCCGCCGTTCGCCACCAGGTCCGTGGCCCGCACCTGGGTCTCCAGGATCCGGGCCACCTGCTGGAGCACCACGTCCCCGGCCGCGTGGCCCAGCGCGTGGTTGACGGCCTTGAAGCGGTCGAGGTCGAGGTAGAGGAGCGCCGCGAGGTGACCTCGCGTTCGCGCCTGCTCGGTGACCCGGTTCATGGTTTCGAGGAAGGCGGGCCGGCTCGCGAGTCCCGTCAACCCGTCGCGACCCGTCGGATGGCCGACGCGCCGTTCCCGGCCCGCGGTCCTACCCCCTGCCGCCCGCACCAGCGCCTCAACGCGCAGCGCGAGCACCTTCGGGGTGATGGGCTCCTCCGCGAAGTGGGAGATGCCCAGCTCCACGGCCTGCTCGACCGTCTCGCTGTCACCCGGGGCGACGATCACGAGGACCGGGACGTCGGGGGATCCCAAGCAGATCGCAGCACAGATGCCGATGGCTTCCGGTGGCGAACCCGCCGTATCCACCACGACCAGGCGCGGATTCACCTCCTCCAGCGACCCTTCGAGCGACGCGCCGGCCCGGACACCGCGCATTCCCGCCGCCTCCAGCCAGCGCTTCAAGGAATCGACCCATGCCGCGCGGGGGCTCGCGATCAGCACGAGGTTGCTGGCTGCCCTGTTCATCCCACCCAATCCCTTCGACCGCCTGCCGCTCCGACTCCAGTCGGGACGCGAGCCCCGAAACGGGTCGACCCTCCAATGCGTCGTCCAGACGACCGATCAGAGTCCGCGGCACCGGTGCCGTGACGCTGGCACGCGACCTCAAGTAGTCGGAATCGCTCGGATGTTGACGCAAGTTGCGTGCGCCCGCGGCGAGATGGGCTTCACGGGCGGGCCGCGGGCGCGCGTTTCTTCTCAAGCTGACGGCCGTTTCAGCGATGATTGGGGGGCGACACCCAGGGGAGTCGAGAAACCAACGAATCCACCTACCGGCGAGGGCGCGGTGGAGCAGCGCAAAGAGAAGCGCAGGAAGCGGCGGTTGCCGTGCGATCTCCAGATCGGCGGGAAGAGGCACGAGGCTACGGTCGTCGAGGTGAGTGACGGGGGCCTTTCGGTCTTGACTGCCGAGTCCCCCGAGCTGGGAACGGAGATCCGAGTCGCGATCAAGCCGCCGGGGGAAGCGCCGATTGACGTGGTGGCCCTGGTCTGGAACAAGCGCCGGGCTTCTCCACGGAAAGGCAGCGGACCACGCTACCGCCTCGGGCTGGTCATCGTGCGCTCTTCAGCCGGTTATCTGCGACTCCTCGGAGAGCCGGGGGCAGCGGAGACGCGTTCGAAGCCTGACGAACCCGGGAGCGACGCTTCGCCGCCGACGCGTGAGGCACCGCCCTCGACTTCGTTTCAGGCTGCGGCCCAACCCCCTACGGCAAGTGCCCCCCCGGTGGACGAGGCTGGGGCCAGCTACCGCGTGCGCGTGGCTCAGAAAGGCGGGCCGCGATCGCGCGTCGTCGTGTTGTCGGCGAGCTCCGAAGAAGACGCTGGGGGCCGAGCGCTCGCCGACCTCGGCGCTGACTGGAGGGTCCTCGAAGTCGAGACCGTCTGAGCGGCTCGCCCGACCGGGCGAGGCGGGCCGGACCGACCCGGCT
>JACZXC010000086.1 GCA_022571825.1 Myxococcales bacterium
GCGGTGCCAATACCCAGGGACACCAGCTGACGGCGCACCTCGCCCGGGATCGCCTCGCCGCCGGAGGTGGCGGAGACGAGGTTGATCAACCCGATGCCCACCAGCGCGGCCACCAGGGCCAGAAGCATCCAATCGAAGTTCTGGATGGTCCGCCGGTCAATTCCCAGCACGATCGCCCCCGGGCATGCCGGCCAGGGGGTAGGCCTCAGACTCACGACGCTTTTCGAAGTACCGCGACATCACCCGTTGGGCGATTGGAGCGGCGGCACTGCCGCCGTGGCCCCCGTGTTCCACCAGCACCGCCACCACGATCTCCGGGGCGTCGACGGGGGCAAAAGCCACGAACCAAGCATGATCGCGAAACCGAAAGGGAACCTCTTCCTCCGGGATGCCCTCGGTCTGCTCAAGCCCCACGACCTGTGACGTTCCCGTCTTGCCGGCTACGCGGATTCCGCCTATCCGCGCCCGTCCGCCGGTCCCGTGGGGGTCGCCAACGGCGGCCTCCAACCCCGCGCGAATCCGAGCCAGGTGCACCAGCGCCACCGGCAGGGTGCGTTGAAAATCGACCTCGTGACCTTGGGTGACCGACCCGTCCCGGGTGGTTCGCCTCAAGAGCACCCGCGGTCGCACCAGCTTGCCCCCGTTGGCCACCGCGGCGTAGGCAACGGCCATTTGAAGCGGCGTGACGAGGTTGAAGCCTTGACCGATCGCGGCCGACACGGTCTCGCCCTTCAACCAGCCCTCGCCGTGGCGTCGCAGCTTCCACTCGGGAGTCGGAACCAGGCCCGGCATCTCCTGTGGGATCCGGATCCCGGTTCGACGCCCGAGGTTGAACCCCTTTGCGTAACGAGCCAGGCGCTCGATGCCCAGCTCGAGCCCGACCCCGTAGAAGTAGACGTCGCACGATTCCACCAGCGCCCGGTGCAGGTTCACCGCGCCGTGTCCCCCGCGCTTCCAGCAGCGATAGCTTCGGCGGCCGAGCTTGAAATAGCCGGGGCAGAAGATCCGCTTTTCCGGGTCGATCACCCCCTCCTCCAGACCCGCCGCCGCCACGATGACCTTGTAGGTGGAGCCCGGGGGATACTGTCCGGCCAGGGCCCGGTTCTGGAGGGGCACGAGCTTGTCTGAGGTGAGCCGGCTCCAGGTCTCCGCATCGATTCCCCCGGCGAAGTCGTTGGGGTCGTACGCGGGTTTGGAGACCAGCGCCAGCACGTCTCCGTTGCGGGGGTCGAGGGCCACGAGGGCGCCGACCTTCGCTGGACCGCCTAACACCGCCGGAAGGAAGGCCTCTTCGGCCACTTGCTGGAGGTCCCGGTCGAGGGTGAGGGTGAGGGTCCCGCCGGGCTGGGGCTTGACCTCGTCGAGGACGTCCACCACGCGTCCGGCGACGTCGACCACCTGATTGCGACCCCCGGCACGACCGCGCAGATGGCGTTCGAAGAGAGCTTCCACCCCGGATTGCCCGATGACCTCGCCCGCCCGGTAGGTTTGGAATTCGCCCCTCCCCAGCTGCTCGCGTCCGATCTCGCCGATGTACCCCAGCAGGTGGGCGGCCAGATCGCCTCCGACGTAATACCGGCGGGGACGCACGTCGGTGACGATCCCGGGGAGCGCGTAGAGATGGGATTCGACCCGTGCCATTCGATCGTATTTCAGATCCCCGGCGAGGCGCCGGGCGGCGAAACGCTGGCGTCCCCGCGGCGCCCCCACCTGTTGCTGGAGCTTCTCCGGATCTTCATCCAGAAGCATCCCCAACGCGGCCAAGACCACCTCTGAATCGCGTAGATCGTGGGGAATCACCTGAACACCGAAGGCCGGGCGGGTGGTCGCGAGAATGCGTCCCTCGCGGTCCAGCACGTCGCCTCGTGCGGCCTCCAGGCGGACCGTGCGCACCGAGTTGAGTTGTGATCGGAGCCGCAGGCGGTCGCTCTCGATGACCTGCAGCTGGAACAGCCGGACGGCGAAGACGACGAATACCGCCACGATCACGAACCCGACGAAGGGCAGGCGTTCTTCGATGGCGGAATCGACTCCGGGCCGGAGTCGGCCGCGCAGAGCCTGGCCCCGGATCACGCGATCTTCCCCCTTGGCTCGAAGCGCATCAACGGGCGGCTGGAATCGTCTTCACCGGCCCAGGCCAAGACCCGGTCGACGGCGGCGGCGACCAGCGGCGCGAAGGCCGCGTCGACGGCTACGTGGGTCAGGAACGCCCTCGGAGCCGGCCAACCGAAGCCCGAGCCCGCAAAGAAGGCGGTCACGACCGCGAAGGCCAGCGCATTCAGGCCGCTCAGGGAACCCGCGAACACGGCTTGGGGCAACAACCCGCGGAGGTCGAGCTGACGACCGGCCCGCCGGGCCGCGCCGAAGGCCAGCATGCGCAGCAGCAAATGCTGGCCGAGCAACGACCCCGACAAGAGATCGGAGAGGTAGCCCAGGGTCGCAGCGATGGAGATGCCCCCCGCGCTGCTGGCAAAACGCGGACCCAGGGCGATGACGATCAGGAATCCCAGGTCGGGACACCAGGGGGGCGACAGGAAGCCCGCCACCGCGCCCTGGAGCACGATCGCGAACGCGCCCATCCCCAGAATCGCGAGTCCTTTCTTCATGAAGTAGGCCGAGAAGGCGCCGCCTCGGCAAGCTCGTCTCGCTCTTCGGACTCGTAGAGCAGCTCCATCGTCGGGCCGCGGCGCAGCATCACGAAAACCTGCTCGAGGCGACCGAAGTCGACGGCGGGGGCAATCGTGGCGATCTGGATCAAGCGATCGCCGGGGTCCGAGACCCCGGTGATTCGTCCAATCCGCAGGCCCTTGGGGTACACGCCCCCGAGGCCCGAGGTGATGATCACGTCGCCCACGCGCGCGTCACCACCGCGCACCACGAACTCGAACTCGAGATCGTCGACCCCGCGGCCCCGCACGATGCCGCGCGCGCGACTTCGCTGCACGGTCCCATCCACAGCACTCTGACGGTCGAGCAGGAGCATCGCCCGCGCGGAGTAGCGCGAGGCGGCGGTGACCAGTCCCACCAGACCGTCCTCGGAGATCACCGGCATGCCCGAGCGCACACCATGAGCTCGGCCTCGATCGAACGACACCGACCGGAACCAGGGAGAGGCGTCACCTCCCACCAGCTCCGAGGGCAGCATGGGGATCTCGAAGCCCTCGCGCATCTCGGCGATCTGCGCAAGACGTCCGCTCGCGACCAGCGCCTCGCGCAGCTGCAGGTTCTCCTCGGCCAGGAACGAAATCCGCTCCCGCAAGTGAACGTTCTCCTCGCCGACCCCCACCAGCGCGAGATAGTGGTCCCAACGATCGCCCAGGAAATCCATGGGCAAGGTGATGATCTTCTGGAGGCTGCGGGCGACATCGACCAACGCCCCGACCCCCCAGGGCAGCTCGCGGCCTCCATCGAGAAGCGCGCGCCGATCCGACACCATGCTCACCAAGGCCACCGCGACCAGCGCGGCGACAAGGATTGCGGTGCGTAATCGCCGGCCGAAATCGCCCATGGATCCCTTATCGGACCGCACCCGCTACGACCGTATGGCGATGTCCTTCAGCAGAGACAGGTCGTCGAGCGTCCGCCCGGTACCCATGACCACGGCGGTGAGGGGATCCTCGGCCAACATCACCGGGAGGCCCGTCGTCTCGCGAAGCAGCACGTCCATATTGCGGAGCAGCGCTCCGCCTCCGACCAGCACAATGCCCTTGTCGACGATGTCGGCGGCCAGCTCCGGAGGCGTTCTCTCCAGGGCGATCTTCACGCTCTCCACCACCGCGTTGATCGGCTCCGACAGGGCCTCCCGTACCTCTTCCGTCTTCATTTCCAGGATCTTGGGCACCCCCGCGACGAGATCGCGACCCTTGACCTCGATGGTCTCGTGCTCGTCGATCGGATACGCGGTCCCGAGGTTGATCTTCACGAGCTCGGCGGTCCGCTCCCCGATCAACAGGTTGTACTTCCGCTTGACGTAGCTGATAATCGCTTCGTCCATCTTGTCGCCGCCGACGCGAGTCGAGTTCGAATAGACCACTCCCGACAGCGAGATGACGGCCACCTCGGTGGTTCCCCCACCGATGTCGACGATCATGTTCCCCGAGGGCTCGGTCACCGGCAGGCCGGCGCCGATGGCCGCCGCCATCGGCTCGTCGATCAGATACACCTCACGCGCACCGGCGGACATCGCCGACTCGCGAACGGCCCGTTTCTCGACCTCGGTGATTCCGGACGGCACCGCGATCACGATCCGCGGTCGCACCATGCGCTTTCGGTCGTGAACGCGTGCGATGAAGCAGCGAAGCATCGCCTCAGTGATCTCGAAGTCCGCGATCACTCCGTCCTTCATCGGGCGAATCGCGACGATGTTCCCCGGCGTGCGCCCGAGCATCTCCTTCGCCTCACGGCCGACGGCGCGCACGCGGTCGATGCCGCGACGGTCGCGGGCGATGGCAACCACACTGGGTTCGGAGACGACGATGCCCCGGCCCTTGGCGAAGACCAGGGTGTTGGCGGTTCCCAGGTCGATGGCCAGATCGTTCGAGAACCAACCGAGAACGGTATCGAGGATCACCGGGGCCTCCTCTGGGACCGCATCTCACCCCGTTGCGGGGGGGTCACTTAAGTTACCGTTCTATCAGGGCGATTGAGAGGATCCCCATCCCGCGCGCATCCTACCAACGGTCCTCAGGGGCTTCAAGCGAGGCGGGGGTCGGAACGCTTGCCGGGGCGCGACCTCGCCCGTAGTCTGAGTCCGGCATCGACCCGAGGCTTGGCACCACCGAGGACCGACCCATGTTGGACGTCTTGCGAAAGGGACAGCGTTGGGTGACCGCGGTCTTCGTGGTGGGCATCGGCGGCGCCATGGTCTTCTTCATCGGTCTGGGGGGGCCCCTGCGCGGGGGATCGACCCGTGCCGTCGTCCAGGTCGGGCCTCATCAGTTCGGTCTCCGCGCGTTCGAACGCATCCGGGCTCAACGGGAGAGCGCGTACCAAGAAGCGCTGGGCGACGAATACGACGCCCAGGCCCTGCGGAACACCCTGGACGATGCCGCCGCCCGGACCCTGGTGGACCGGGCCATCCTGGCCCTGGAAGCCGAGGCCCTGGGCCTGACCGTGGCGCGCAAGGAGATCGAGCGCTCCGTGCTCGCGTGGGGGTCCTTCCGCGACGAAGGCGGTCGCTTCGACCGGCAGGCGTACGAGAACTGGGCGGAATACGAGTACGGGAACGAACGCAATTTCCTGAGTGATCAGCGGCTGATCCTCCTGGCCTCGAAGATGCTGCGGTTGCTCGACGGCTATTCGCGGGTCTCCCGCGCGGAGGCTCAACAGGCGCTGCGCCGGCGGCTGATGGAAATTCGAATCGCCTTCGTGTTGCTGGAGCTCGATGACGGAGTCGAGGCCTCCGAGATCGACGAGGAGCAGGTTGGGGAGTTCCTGGAGAATCGCGAAGCCGAGGCCCGGGCCCTCTACCGCGAGCATTCGGACCGGTACGACGTTCCGGAACGCGTGCACGCCCGGCACATCCTTCTGAAGATCGAGCCCGAAGCCGACGCGGAGCGCGAACAGGAGGTACGCGCGGCCGCCGAGGCGCTGCTCGAGGAGCTCCGCGAAGGCGCCGACTTCGCCGAGGTCGCGGAACGCGAGAGCCAGGATCCGGGGTCTCGACAACGGGGCGGCGACTTGGGCGAGTTCGAACGGGGGCGGATGGTTCCCGCTTTCGAAGAGGTGGCATTCCGGCTCGAGCCGGGCCAGCTGAGCGAGCCCGTCCGCACCGAGTTCGGATTCCACATCGTCCGGATCGAGGAGCATCGACCCGCCGAGCTTCGGCCCTTCGATTCGGTACGGGAAGAGCTGGCGCGGGAGGTACTGGCGACCGACGCGGTGCGCGCCGCCCGCGGCGCCCTGGCGAATGCTCTGGTCGATGAGGTACGGGGGGGCCGAAGCCTGGAGGAGGCCGCTCGAGCCCGGCACCTGACGCTGGAGCGGACCGGCTGGATTCGTCGCCGACCCGACGGATTCGTCCCCGGGCTCGGAGCCAGCCAGGAACTGTTGGCCACCGCCTTCGTGCTATCCGGGGGGGAGAGTTCCGATCGCATCTTCGAGGTCGGGGAGAAGCTCGCCCTGGTCCAATTGGTCGAGTCGCGGGAGCCGGACAACCAGACCATCGAAGCCTTGCTCGAGGCCGAGCACGAGCGTCTGCTGAGCGAGAAGCGCGACACCCAGAGGGGGGCGTGGGTCGAAGCTCGCCGCTCGAAGCTCGTGGAGAGCGGCGAGCTGATCGTGAATCTCGCCGCCGTCCGCGGCACGCGCTAGCAGGGCAAGGCCGAAGGCCGCGCAGGGAGCCGAAGGCGCCCAAGGCAAAGGCCGCGGGAGGCGAAGGGCCGGACCCTGCAAGGCAAGGCCAAATGCCGCGCAGGGAGCCGAAGGCGCCCAAGGCAAAGGCCGCGGGAGGCGAAGCGCCGGCCCCTGCAAGGCAAGGCCGAAGGCGAACGAACTCGAACGCTCAGGCGAAGGACGGGCGGCCGTGGCGGATCAGCTCCATGAACTCGGCTCGCGTCTTCGAGTCGGTCTCGAACTCGCCCTTGATCGAGCTCGTGATGGCCGAGGAGTTCTGCTGGGCGACGCCGCGCATCATCATGCAGAGGTGAACGGCCTCGACCACGACCGCCACCCCCTTGGGCGCGAGTACCTGGTCCAGGGACTCGGCGATCTGGGTCGTGAGCTTCTCCTGCACTTGAAGCCGACGCGCGAAGATCTCCACCAGCCGGGGAATCTTCGAGAGCCCCACGACCTTGCCGTCGGGTACATAGGCGACGTGGACGCGGCCGAAGAAGGGCAGCAGATGATGCTCACACAGGCTGTAGAACTCGATGTCCTTGACGATCACCATCTCGTCGTAGCTGACGTCGAACAGGGCGTTGTTGAGGATCTTCTCCGGGTCCTGTCCGTAGCCCTTCACGAAGAAGCGCAGCGACTGCGCAACGCGCTCGGGTGTACGAACCAGGCCCTCGCGGCCGGGGTCCTCGCCCAGCTCCTTCAGCAGACCCGTGACCAGCGGTTCGATCGGATCGTCCAGTCGGCTCATTTCACATCCCCGTAGCTGAAAGAGTTTCGGCGCGTCTCCACCACGCGCACCTCCACGAGACGCGCCGAACTGCGATCGGCCAGCGACTCGGCGAGCGAAGCGTAGATCACCTGAGCCAGGTTCTCCGCCGTGGGCACCTGGGACCGGAAGACGGGATCGTCGTTCAGTAGGCAGTGGGCGAAGCGCGCGCGAACCTGCGCATCGAAGATCGCGTCGAGCACGGACGGATCCACCACCCACCCCAACCGCTCGTCCAGGGGCCCGGTGACCGTCACTTCGATGGCGTATTCGTGGCCGTGTCCCGCCGGATTCGCGCACTTTCCGTAGACTCGCTGATTCTCCCGGTCCGAGAAGGACGGGTGGCGCAGAACGTGGGCGGCCGGAAACGTGTAGCGCCGCGTCATGGAGACGGCGGGAGCGGCGACGGAGGCGGGGGCGACGGCCGGAGGGGCCACGACACCCGGCGCCGTCACGTGTGGGGCTCCGAGACGTCGACCCAGAGCCGATCGTCCTGCCGAAGCCGGGTTCGATCGAGCAGGCCCTTGGGCAGCGACTCGAGGAGCAGCCCATGGATGACGCCGGCCAGGTTCTCCGGGGTGGGCGGCCGCTTCTCGAAGAACGGCGTGTCGGTGTTCAGGTCGCGATGGTCGAATCGCGCCATGACTTCGCGATCGAGGATCGTCTGTAGGTCCTTGAGATCGAGAAGCATGCCCGTCACTGGATCCGGCTGCCCTCGCAGGGTCACCTCGAGCCGATAGTTGTGCCCGTGTTGAGCCGCCAGGGGCCCGAAGAGCTCGCGGTTTTCCGCATCGGTGAGGTCGGGCAACCGGTAGCGGAGAGAGCAGGAGAAGTCGATTGCCCGTGTGATCCGGAACAATGCCGCAACCCCTTGAAATGAAAAGCAATCTTTGGAAGGTAACTTAACCAGGCGATCCGCTGCGTCAACCAACCCGGCGGCGGACGGGGCGCCCTCAGTAGCAGCGCAGCAGTCCGCGAACGACGCCGCGGATCTGAACATCGCGGGCGGGCAGGTCGATGGGTTTCATCCGCGCGTTGGCCGGCTGCAGCCGCACTTCGCGCCCCCGCTGGTAGAAGCGCTTGAGTGTGGCGTTCTCACCTCGGATGAGAGCGACGACGGTCTCGCCGTCTCGAGCTTCCGAACGGCTCTCGACAACCACGAAATCGCCATCGCGGATCTGCTCGTCGATCATCGAGTCGCCCCGGACTCGCAACACGAAGCTCTCACCGCGCCGGGGCACCATGTCTCGGGGAACGTCGATCGTCTCGGAAACCTCGATGGCCTCGATCGGAGCACCCGCGGCCACGATCCCCAGTAGCGGCAAGGATACCCAGCTCGACTTCGGCGGCTCGATCGGCTCCACCGATCGCGACCGATTCCAGGCCTTGCGGAGGAAGCCCTTCTCTACCAGATGCCGCACGTGGGTGTGGACCGTCGCAACCGACGAGAGATGAAAGTGTGCCCCGATCTCCTCGAGGCTGGGCGAGTAGCCATTGCTGTCCACGAAGCTTCGGATGAAGTCGTAAATCTCGCGCTGGCGTCGGGTCAGTGCCATGGGTCGGTGGCCTTCGTATTTTATTCGCCTCTAGGATGACGAAACCGAGGCGAAAATCAAGGGTTTCCCCAGAGACTCCAACCCGGCGTCTTGCGCCGACCCCGACTCGCGCATACCTTGCGTCGCTACTTGGCACTCGGGTTCCTCGAGCGCCAGGGTGCCGCTGGACGCTCGGGCCGGGCCCATGGGGGCCGGGCACGGGACTCGGCGGGATTTCAAACCCAGAGCAGCGACGCACCCCCCAGGCGGTGCACCGCGCGGAGGAAAGTCGCATGAAGATTCGTCCGCTCCAGGATCGAATCCTCGTCAAGCGTATCGACGAAGAGGAGACCAGCAAAGGCGGCATCATCATCCCGGACACGGCCAAGGAAAAGCCCCAGGAGGGGAAGGTCATGGCGGTCGGCAACGGCAAGGTGAACGACGACGGAAAGATTCAGCCGCTGGACGTCAAGCGCGGGGACCGGATTCTCTTCAGCAAATACTCCGGGACCGAAGTCAACATCGACGGTGATGAACACCTGATCATTCGCGAGGACGACGTCCTCGGAATCTGCGAGTAGGGAGACCAACATGCCTGCGAAGGAAATTCGTTTCGACCAGGACGCCCGCGCCAAGCTCTTGACCGGCATCAACCACCTGGCAAATGCCGTCCGGGTGACGCTCGGGCCCAAGGGCCGGAACGTGATCCTGGACAAGAGCTTCGGTTCCCCGACGATCACGAAGGACGGTGTCACCGTCGCCAAGGAGATCGAGCTCGAGGACAAGTTCGAGAAC
>JACZXC010000087.1 GCA_022571825.1 Myxococcales bacterium
GCCTGTCGGGTTGACCGGCCGTGGGCCTGTCGGGTTGACCGGCCGTGGGCCTGTCGGGTTGACCGGCCGTGGGCCTGTCGGGTTGACCGGCCGTGGGCCTGTCGGGTTGACCGGCCATCGGCCTGCCGGTCACCGGGCTGACCCTCACGCGCGGAACGTCATACAATCGGCTCTCGGAATGCCGGTCCTGATCGAAGCGCTTTCATCAATCGTCGGCGGCGCAGGCTGTCTGAGCCGACCGGAGGAGCTCCTCGTCTACGAGTGCGACGGTCTGACGCTCCACTCGGCGAAGCCCACCGCCGTGGTGTTCCCGCACAGCACGGGTGACGTCGCTCGGATCGTCGAAGTCTGCCGGCGCTTCGCCACGCCCTTCGTGGCTCGGGGCGCGGGGACCGGACTCTCCGGGGGCGCCATCGCGAACGAGGGCGCCGTCATCATCGAATGTTCGCGGATGGATCGCATCCTCCAGGTGAACGTCGAAGATCGCTACGCGGTGGTCGAGCCCGGCGTCGTGAACGCAGACTTGTCGAAGGCCTCTCGCCCCCATGGCCTCTTCTACGCGCCGGACCCGTCCAGTCAGTTCACCTGCACCATCGGCGGCAACATCGCCGAGAACGCCGGCGGTCCGCATACGCTCAAGTACGGGACCACGACCAACCACGTTCTGGCTCTCGAACTCGTGCTGCCCAATGCGGAGGTGATTCGACTGGGTTCGCCAACGGGCTGGAGCTCGGGCTACGACCTGGTGGGTGCGGTCGTCGGCTCCGAGGGCACGCTGGGAATCGTTACCGAGGCCACGGTTCGCCTGGAGGCGCTTCCCGAGAAGGTGGAGACCCTGCTCGCGATCTTCCCGGACATCGTGGCGGCTTGTCGCACGGTGGGCGATATCATCCAGTCGGGCCTCGTGCCTGCTGCCCTCGAGATCATCGATCGCCGCACGATCGCCGCCATCGAGGCGAGTGTCTACGCCGCAGGACTTCCTCTCGACGCGGAAGCGGTGCTGCTGATCGAGCTGGACGGCCCCGCGGTGGAGCTCGCCCCCCAGGTGGAGCGGGTCGCGGCGATGGCCCGGCGCCAGGGAGCGACGGGGGTCGACGTCGCTCAGGACGACGCCGAGCGCGAGCGGTTCTGGCGGGCACGCAAGGGTGCGTTTGGCGCCATGGGGCGGCTGGCGCCGGATCTGTACGTCCACGACGCCGTCGTTCCCCGCTCACGGTTGCCGGAGGTGGTGGCGGCGGTGTGCGCGATCGGGGACCGGTACGGCCTCAAGCTCTCGAACGTGTTCCACGCCGGTGACGGCAATCTACACCCCAACATTTCCTTCGATCGCCGCGACCCGGACGAGCTCGAGCGGGTGATGGCCGCCGGAGCCGAGATTCTCGAGACCTGCGTCCGGGCCGGGGGGGTCATCACCGGCGAGCACGGGATCGGCACCGAGAAGCGAGATTTCATGGGTCTGATGTTCACGGAGTTTGATCTCGGCGCGATGAGTCGCCTGCGGGCCGCCTTCGATCCCGATGGCGTATGCAACCCGGGGAAGATCTTTCCGACGACCCGATTCTGCGTCGAATCCAATCCCAAGGCCCGCGGCTATGATCGCGTTCGTTTCGAGGCATGATTGCCCGCGAGATTCTGGATCGGTTCGCATCCATCATCGGCGAAGATGGGTTCGAGGAGCACGAGCCGGTGGATGTCGGGGGCAAATCCCTCGCTGTCACGCTCCGGCCCGGCGATGGGGATGCCCTGGCCCGATGCCTCGATGCCCTGAGCGCCTGCGGGATGTCCGCTCTGGTCCGGGGCGGAGGCAATCGTCTGGGCGTTGGGAATCTCCTCAACCGCTGCGATGCCTTTCTCTCGACCGAGCGGCTGAGCGGCGTGGATGAGTTCGAACCCGAGGAAGGGGTCTGTCATGTGCGTGCGGGAACGCGGCTCGACGACGCGCGCGAGGTCGTCCGCTCCGACGGGTGGGAGTTTCCGCTGGATGCCCCCGGCGACACCGCCACCTGCGGCGGGGTGATTGCGGCGGCCGCCGTGGGTCCGCGGGCGCACGGTTTCGGACGGCCGCGCGACCTGGTCCTGGGGCTCGAGGTGGTCCTCGCTACCGGCGAGCGCACGCGCTGCGGCGGGCGTGTCGTCAAGAACGTGACGGGATACGACTTGAACAAGCTGTACACGGGTTCCTTCGGCAGCCTGGGCGTGATCGAGGGGGCGTGGCTGCGCCTGCGTCCGCTTCCGGAGCGGACGTCGGTCTTTCGCGCAGAGGGGTCGACTCTCGATGGCATCTGCGAGCGCGGACTGGCTGCGGCGCGACGCTCGTCGGCGCGAGCCGTCGCCATCGCTGTCGAAGCGCGCGGATCCGAGCGAGAGGTCCAGCTCGTCGTCGAGCTGGCCGGCGATGCCGCGAGTGTCGAGAGAGACGCCGTCTGGCTTCGGGAGCAGGGACCGGTGACGCAGGTCGAGGCCGTGGCTCTGGAACGGATCCGCGAGCGGCAAGAGCGCGCGACCACGCCCTCCGGACTCCGCTTTCGAATCGACGTGCTTCCATCCCGGATGGAGACCGCGTTGGCCCGGCTCTGTGAGCGCTGCACCGGCGTTTTGGTGTATCCGGGACTGGGACTCCTGTACGCCGAGCTGGACCCCGTCCGCACCGAACCGCTCGATCCGGAGATGAGCTTTCGCTTCATCGAGGGCGTCGCCCGCGAGGTCGGGGGCAGGTGGGTCTGCGAGCGGGCGCCGGCGTCGGCGAAGGCCAAACGCGACGTCTTCGATGCCTCTCCCCAGACGCTCGCCCTGTCGAGGGAACTGAAGAAGCGCTTCGACCCGGGCGGAGTCCTCAACCCGGGACGCTTCGCGGGAAGGATTTGAATGGAGCCCTTGCCCCCGGAAACCGGCGAACGTTGGCGGGAGATCCACGCCCTATCCCTGGATTGTGTCCACTGCGGCCTTTGCCTCCCCACCTGTCCGACCTACCGCGAGACCGGGAGCGAGATCTCGTCTCCACGCGGACGCATCTATCTCCTGCGCAGCGTGGCAGAGGGGCGGATCCCCCTGTCCGAGGTCGTTAGCGACGAAGCCTATCTCTGCCTGGGCTGCCGCGCCTGCGAAACGGCGTGCCCGTCGGGGGTTCGTTTCGGCTCGATGTTGGAGCATGCCCGCGCCGAAGTGGAGACGGCGAACCTGCGTGCGGGAACGGCGAAGCGCATCGAGCGGTTTGCTCTTCGCAGCCTCCTGCCCCACCGGCGCCGGCTTCGGTTCGTCGTCAGCGTCCTCGCCGTGGTGCAGAGACTTCGCCTCGACCGGATGCTGCTGCCCCTGCTTCCGCGACGTCTGCGGGAACTTCACCCGCTGCTTCCAAAGGTGCCCCCGAGGCGCGACCGGCGTCGCCCCCGGAAACTGGTGCGCGGATGGGGCGATCGGCGCGGGCGGGTCGGCTTTCTCGTCGGTTGCATCGCATCGGAGCTCTTCGGCCATGTAAACGCAGCGACGGTCAGGGTCCTCGCCTGTAATGGGTTCGACGTGGTCGTTCCTCGCAGCCAGGGGTGCTGCGGTGCGCTCCACGCTCACGCCGGAGATCTGAGGGGTGCGTCCGAGCTCGCGCGCCGCAACATCGCGGCCTTCGCCGAAGCCGAGGTCGACGCGATCGTCGTCAATTCCGCCGGCTGCGGCGCGGCCATGCGCGATGCGGGTCGCTGGCTGCCGGGGGAAGGGGAAGCCTTCGCGGCGAAGGTGCGCGACGTAGCGGAGTTCCTCGACGCGGCGGGCCTGCGGCCCCCCGATACACCGATCGACGCACGCGTGTGCTACGACGACCCCTGCCATCTCGTGCACGGGCAACGGGTGGCGGAGGCGCCGCGCAACCTCCTCCGTCAGATCCCCGGGCTCAAGCTCCAGCCTCACGACGATCCGGAGGGCTGTTGCGGCGCCGCTGGAATCTATAATCTCACCCATCCGGAGATGTCGCGGGCCGTGCTCGAGCGAAAGATGCGCAGCCTGGCCGCGGCCGATCCCGATATCATCGCCACCGGCAATCCCGGCTGCCTGATGCAGATCGGCGCCGGTGTGGCGCGGCTCGGATTGCGCGCCCGGGTGGTACACCCCATCGAGCTTCTCGACGAATCCTACTTTCCCCCGGGCCGTCCGCTGCCGGCAGGGGGACGCTGAGCCTCCGGTGCATGGGTTGCGGCTACACCGACGGTTGGCCGCGTTCCTCCTGATCAACGCGGTCGCGCTCAACCTGGGGCTGGCGTGGGCAGACTCCAGTGCGACCGGGCTGCGGTCGAAGCGACCGACCTCGTTGCACTTCAGTCTGGACTATCTGCGGCGGGTCGCGGGCAGCGACTCGTGGACCCCGATGCGCCGGGCCCTGGCGTATCTGCACGAGCCCCATGCCACGCCGCTCTACTCCGAGCTGTTCTTCCGGCAAGGCGTCAAGTTCCAGTACGCGCCGACCAGCCTGCTCCTGCTAGAGCCGCTTCGCCGGGTTCCCGGACTCAGCACCGACGCATCCTTGAATTTCCTGTCGTGGCTGGCCGTCGCGGGGACCGCGCTATGGACCGCCCGAATTCTCTCGCTGGGTCTCTCGCGGGTGGCGCGGGCAGCGCGTCCGGCCGGCCGGGCCCCCCGGGCGACGCGCATCGCGGAGACACTGCTCGCGGTCGGATTCACCCTCAGCTTCTATCCGATCGTTCGGGGGTTCCACATCGGGCAAATTCAGACCTGGATCAACCTGCTGCTGGCGGCGTTGATCTGGACCTGGATGACGGACCGCAAGCGCGCCAGCGGCGCCCTCGCCGGTCTCGTCTGCGCCATCAAGCCCACCTTGTCCTTGCTGCTGATCTGGGGGCTCCTGCGGAAGCAGTGGCGTTTCGCCACAGGCTGGGCGTTGGTGGTGCTGCCCATCGCGGGGCTTTCTCTCGGAGCCTACGGGTTGGCCAATCACGTCGACTACGTGTCGGTGCTCGCGTTCATCGGTCGGCACGGAGAGAGCTTTCACCAGAACCAGTCCATGAACGGTCTGTTGCATCGGCTGTTCTTCAACGGCAACAACCTGGTCTGGAATGCCAAACACTTTGCTCCCTATCACCCCGTCGTCCATGCCGGAACCGTGATCTCATCGCTGGCGCTGGTGGGTGGCGCTCTTTTCATCCCTCGGCGCGAGCACGCCGGAGCGACCCTCGCGGATCTTCTGATCGCGGTGATGAGCTTCACCCTCGCCGCTCCCATCGTCTGGGATCACCACTACGGAATCGCGCTCCCGATCTTTGCCTTCGCGCTTCCGGCGACCCTCGGTGTCACCGATCGGAACTCGATGTGGCACGGTCTCGGCCTGCTCGGCGCGGGCTTCGTTCTGCTCAGCACCAAGTTCCCAATGGCCGACCTCGCCGCCGACACGCCGGTGAATTTCCTCCAGTCCTATCTTTTCTTCGGGGCCCTGCTGCTGCTGTGGCAGCTCTACCGGCTTCGGCACGATCCCCACCGTCCCGACTACTTGTAGAGGAAGGCGTCCGGCGTCTCTCGCGGAGGGCGGATGCGCGGGAAGGCGCCCAGGCTCAGATCCGCGAGGGATCCCTGCAAGACGAGGTCGAAGGGCAGGATCGACTCGCGACCCCGCACCATCCCGTACCGCTCGCGGATGCCTTCGTAGACGTATCGCGACTCGGAGGCGGCCCGGGGGTCGATGGAGTCCGCGAGTCCCAGGCGAGCGCGCTCGAAGTAGACGTCGCGCTGGGCATCGGCTCCGAGGATCTCACCGGAGTCGAGCAGCTGGTTGCGGAAGGAGGTCTCCTCGAGGAGCGATACCAGCCGGGCCAGGCGATCCTCGGAGATCGTCTCGCGCAGGTGAGTGGGGGGATCGTTGTCGTCGCCGCTCGCCGGCACGAGCGAGATTTCGAGAACGCGGCCGCCGAGGAGTGTGACGCCCTCGGGGTGGATCTCGCCGTTGGCCGGGTTGCCGTCGAGCAACCCGGGTCTCAGGCCGAGGCCCTGGGGACCGGCGAGCTGGGAGTTCTCGGTCAGGAATCCACGGGAGAGCCGGATGTGCACCGGAGTGGCCTCCTCGGCGTCCGAGCGGAAGAGCCGGCCGGCGGCGGCGCCCGCGTCAGTTTCCGGGAACTCCTGGGCCACCCGAGCCAGCTTGCCGTTGCGCAAATCCCGGCGCGACTCGCGCTGCGCGATGGCGAGTGCCTGCTCCGACGCCTTGTCCCGCAGCTCCTGCCTGCGAACGGGGTCTAGATCCCGTCGTCCCTCGGCGATGGCCAACGCGCCCAGCCAGTTCTCGCGGTCCTCCTCGAAGGTCTCGAGCCACCCGCGCAGCTCGTCGGAGTGCTCGCCCCTCGGCCGCTGGGCGAGATAGCGGCGCGCGTGGATTCGTGCGGCGCGACCCGCTTCGGGTCTGTCGAAGGGAAGCTGGAGCAGGCGGATCGGCGTCATGGCGATGCTCTGGACGATCGACGGAAGGCCGAGCAGCCATTCGACGCTCTTGGGCAATCCTCGGTCCGGAGCACCGCGGTACCAGGCGCCCATCATTACCCAGCGCGCTAGGTCCCAACGCTGCCGCCACCGCGCTCTTCGGAAGGCCGCGTGGGAGTTCCTGGTCGGATCGTGCACCAGTGCCGCGGCGTGCCGCGCCATGTTCGCGTCCCGTTCGTCCAGCGCGGCCAGTGCCCCGAGGTCCTTCCACATTCCGGACTCGTCGCCGGCTTCGCCGCGCTGGATGGCCGAGGCGAAGCGCGCCTCGTCGGCCAGCGGACCTTTCGGGTCGACTTCGACCTGTGTTCGCACCGGCGCTTTCAGGTCGGCGGTGGGGAGCAGCAGAGCCCGGGCCAGATCCAGGGAATCCGGGGGAGCCACTGAAGAACCGGCCAGCGCAAGCGAGGACACGCTGCGTCGGAGCGATTCGCGTTCGGCGAGCAGGCCTTCGGCGGCGCGCTTCCGAATCTTCGAGGCCGGTCCATCCTCGGGAACGTGATGAAGGGCGCGGTTCGCGTAGAACAAGGCGACTCGCCAGTCGCCGGCGTCCAGGGCGCGGTCCGCTCGATGCGTGGCCCGGTCGCGGTGCAGCTTCCGAAGGCGAGCCTGTGAGCGCCGGATCCGTCGGTGGAGGTCAGCGGACTCCGGCGCGTCGGGGTAACGCGCGACGAAGCGTCTCCAGTGCTCGAGTGCCTGACGTTCCTGCAGGCCGATGACGGGAGTCGTGAGGAGATGGATCAGGTACTGGATGGCCGAATTCGCCAGGCGATAGGGGGCCAGCGGTACCGACATCAGCGAGCGTCCGACGGGCTCCACGATCGCGTTGAACGCGCGACCGAGGGCCAGCACGGATCGCTCGCGCATCCGCGCCCTGGCCAGGGTCAGGGGATCGTCCTGCTCGACCCGCTCCAGGCGCGCGCGCAGCACGAGGTCGAGATCATCTTGCTCCAGCAGCTCGCGGGTTGCGTCTCGATAGTGTCGAGAGTCGTCGAGCATGGCGTTGGCGAGGTCCGCGGCCACGGGACCGAGCCCGGTGGGAGGTTCCTCCGCCGCCAACAGAATCGTTTCGATCGACTCCAGCCGATGCAGAGCGCGCGCGGCCAACTCCCGATCCGACACCAGTACCGCCGCGGCCAGCCGCGCGGCGGCTCGGTCCGCCAGGTCGGGTACGAGTCTGGAGAAGTGAATTTCCGGCTCGAGGGCGCTGCCCGTGGGCGGGGCGCCCGGGGTCTGGCAGGCCGCCAGGGCGATCGATGCGGCGGCCAGCAGCGGGGCCGGGAATCGTCGACTACGGGGTGAAGCGGTCACGGTCCACGGTGAGCGCGAAGGCCAGGAAGGCCTCGAGGCGTCGGGCCGCCTCGAGCTTCTCCGGGGATCCGTCGCGGCTGGCCACGGTCTCATAGAGCCGCGTGGCGGTCTCGGTGAGCTCCCGGAAGCGCGTTACGTCGAATCGAAGACTCTCGGACGGGTACGCACTCACATACTCGGTAGCGATGGTTGCATACAGGTTCGCAAGCGTGATGATGTGTCGATTGGCGTACTTGCTGTCGCGATGGAGGACCACGACTCGCTGAAGCTCGCCGATGGCGCGCACGTCGCCGTCGGGAATGACCTGGCGCAGTGCCGCGAAGTAGGCCGCCCGGGTCATATCGGCTCGTTCGATCTGCTCCTGCACGACGGCGGCGTGGTGGGTGCCTTCGACGGTCAACGCCAGTTCCTCCAGGACGCGGGCCCGTTCTTCGAACTCGACGATCATCGATTCGGGAGCGGTGTCGCTTCCCAGATGTTTGATTCCGGTCAGCGCGTCGGCATCGATGGCCATGGCCGCTGCCCGATGAAGCGCACTGCAGACGTCGGCGCTTCGAAGCGCCTCGGCCTTGAGCGTCGAATCGGTACGAGCCGCGATCCGATACTCCTCGGCGGCGAGGTCGAATGCGCGCAGGCGCTCGAGAGCGCGCGCCTTGGCGAAGGTGATCACGCCCCTCATGTGACCGGCACGAAGGGCGTCGGCGTGGATGAGCTCCAGGCTCTCCAGGCGGAGCAGGGAGCTCCGATAGACGTTGCGGCCAGTGTAGTCCCGGGCCGGGTCGAACCGGTAGGTGTCGTCGGGAACGTGGACCCGAAGCAGCGCGATCACTTCGAGCACGTTCTCGGCGGGGCGGTAGTGGGGATCGGGAGCGGGGGTCGAGCAGCCGAGGGCGAGGGTCAGGGCGGCGGCGAACCGAGCCGCCTTCTGCGTCGCCGCCGATGCTGCACCGGTTCTCTTGTCCATCCCGAACATCTCGAAGCTCTTTCGGGTCAGCGGGCGGTGCGCCGGGGGGCGCGACGGCTCCGCGCCCTCGCGGGTCTGGGGCGGGGAGCAACCGCGTTGAGCATCTTCTCGGTGGCGATCACGGCGGCGGCGAGCTGATCGGAGTCGACGCCCAGGGTAGAGAAGGTGCCGTCGTCGCTGTCGCCGAGGTTCCAGGTGATCACCGTCTCGACGAGTGCGGTGGTTCGTCCTCCGGGCGGGATCCGCACGCGAAAGTCATCGAGGCGCGGAAGCGTGAATCCGAACTTCCTGACGGATTTCTTCAGGGCGTTCATGAACGCGTCGTAGCCGCCGTCGCCCGTACCGAAGGCGTGGAACTTTTTCCCGCGGTACGACACGACCACTTTGGCCCGGGGTATCTCCCCGGTTCCCACGGTGACGTGATAGCGATCGATCCGCACGAGCTGCGCTTCCGGAGACTTCAGCACGTCGGCAATGATGTAGGGCAGGTCCTCGGGACCCACGTTGGATTTCTTGTCTCCGAGCTCGACGATGCGGCGAAGGACCAGCTCGCGATCGGAGTCCGAAAGCTCGATACCGAGCCGCTTGAGGTTGTGATCCAACGATGCCTTGCCGGAGAGCTTGCCCAGGGCGTAGCGACGTTGCCGGCCGAAGCGTTTCTGGGCGAGCCGGCTCGTGTCGAGGT
>JACZXC010000463.1 GCA_022571825.1 Myxococcales bacterium
GGGGCTCGTCGAGGAAGGGACCGATCCGGGAGTGAGCCGCGTTGTAGACCAGACGGCCGCCCTCCAGACCGTCGGTCGCCTTTGCCACCTCGAGCAGGGCGTTCGGGTGGGCGAGGTCCACGGCTACCGCACGCGCCTCGATACCATGCTCCGCCGCAAGCGTTTCGCACAGATCCCGGAGCAGATTTGCGCGTCGCGCAACCAGGACGAGATTCACGCCCCGGGAGGCGATCTGGCCCGCGAACTGGGCACCCATGCCCTCGGAAGCGCCCGCCACCAGCGCCCACGCTCCATATCGGTCGCGAAACTCCCGTCCCGCCGCGTCCGTCGCGCTCACCGCGTCCTCCCCTCGTGGTGCAGTCGCCCCACCTGCCACGCCGGTGCACATGAAGTCAAGCTCCGGAGTAGCCAAAATCTCTGACTGACGATAATGTCAGTCGCTGACATGGAAGTCATCGCCCCGACGCATTCCCGCGAGGCCCTCCGAACCCCCGCGGTACGGGAGTCCGCCGCCGCGCGAAGCCGCGCGGCGACTCGCGGCCGACTGCTCTCCGCCGGCCGCAACCTCTTCGCCCAACGCGGGCTCCACCGCGTCACCACCCACGACATCGCGCGAATGGCCGGGGTGGCCTCCGGCACTTTCTATCTCCACTTCACGGACAAGCGCGAGCTGTTTCGGGAGATCGCCCACCAGAGTGTCGCCGCCCTGCAGGCGCGGATCGCTTCCGCCAACGCCGGGGCTTCCGACCGCGCGGGCGCCGTGCGGGCGAGGACCGAAGCCCTGGTCGCCTTCGTCGACGAGAACCGTGAACTGGCGCGCATCCTGTTCAGCGCTGATACCGACGCAGCCGCCGTCGAGTCCGACGTCCTGAACGCGCTGGCGGCATCGATCGCCGACACCCGGCGCCAGCAGGCCGCCGAGGGATCCGTTTGGACGGCGCTCGACCCGGCGGTGCTGTCCCAGGCACTCGTGGGCATGCTCGCACGGGTGCTCGCGTGGTGGGTCGAAGATCCCACGCGGGCTTCCCGCGAAACCGTCGTCGACACGCTCACCCGGATCCAGCTTTCCGGCACGCACCCGGTCTAACCTGCAGGAGGGACCCCATGGCCGATCTTGATTACGACCCCGTCTACCGCACCGTCGATCGCGACGACTTCCGGGCCCTGATCGACGTGGAGCGCTACGCCGACCGCGCCGACACCTTCGATTCGATCATCTCGGCCACCGTGGACCATTTCTGGGACCCCAACGACCCGCGCTACATCGATTTCGAGCCCGAGTTCGATCTCGAGCACGACACGATCCTGCCCAGGGAGATGACCGTCGAGCTTCACTGCGCGGTAGCCGACAAGCTGGACGAGGCTCAAAAGATCCGTCTGGCCAATCAGAACGCGCGCTTCATGCTGTCGAGCATCCTCCACGGGGAGCAGGCCGCGATGTCGCTGTCGGCCAGCCTCTGCCACATCCTTCGCGACCAGGGCGCCGCGGAATACGCCGCGAATCAGACCCGCGAGGAGGCGCGCCACGTGACGGGCTTCGCCCGGTACATCCGGCGCCGATGGGGCACACCCCTTCGGGTCGGCTCCACCCTGGCCTCGCTGATGGACGAAATCGTGCTGGCGCCCGAGGTCTACAAGAAGCTGGTCGGAATGCAGATGCTGATCGAAGGGCTGGCGATGGGGGCCTTCTCGACGATCTACTCACGGACCCACGACCCTGTGCTGCGCCGTCTGGTTCAGCTGGTGATGACCGACGAAGCCTTCCACCACAAGTTCGGCAAGATCTGGGCCGATCGGACCGTCCCGAAACTCAGCGAAGAAGAGCATGAAAAGGTGGAGGCCTGGGCGGCCCAGTGCTTCCAGACACTCCTGTTCAACCTCATCAACGCGGAGCAGAAGCAGGAGATCTACGGCGAGTTCGGACTCGATTGGCGCTGGGTTCGGTCCGCTGTCCTCGAATCCTTCGGCGATGCCGATCGCCGCCAGAACATGCGAGAGAACACGAACATCTTTCGCGTGCTGATCAAGACCCTGCTCAAGGCCGGCATCATCACCGACCGCACCCGGTCGATCTACGGCGCCTGGGTCGACATGGACGAGCTGGATGCTGAGGAGGCCCAGGTCGTGGGTACGGACGTGGCCGATCAGACCGTTGCCGACCTGCGTGAAATCAATCGGAACCGGCCGGGCCGAAGCCGGGCCCTGCGACAGCGCGGCTAGCCCAGCCGGGCCTCGCGCTAGCCCGTCTTGCAGGGGCCCGCCTTTCGCCTCCCGCGGCCTTCGGCCTTGGGCGCCTTCGGCTCACTGCGCGGCCTTCGGCCTTGCCGCTCGTGCTCGGGTTCCGGCACTCCGGTCGCCTTCAGAAGAGG
>JACZXC010000464.1 GCA_022571825.1 Myxococcales bacterium
ACCGTGGCGAGACCATCCGGTGCGCCGTCGGCGTGGCCCGCCGTTTCATCGACGCCCACCCGCTCGGTGTCGTCTCGGTACGCCTCGACCGCAACCGGGGCGACCCGGAGCGCCCCTTCTACGACGCCGAGCGAGTCAAGGACCTGATCTTCTACGCGGTCGGCCCGCTGCTCCCCACCCGTGAGCACACCCTGCGCGTCGCCGTTCGCATCGGCGACGGCTACAAGACCGTTCCGGTCCGCACCCTCGAACAGGACGGCCTTCCCGAGTGGGCCGATGAGTTTCGCGAGGAAGCCCTCACCGCCTACGACGACGCCCAGGCCGACGCCATCAACGGGCGCCTGTTCACCTGGCCCGACCACCTGGCCGACTGGGAGCTGTCCGACATGGACGACTGGTGGGAGAGCAGCGAGCTGTCCCTGCGGGTCGCTGCGGTGGGCGAGGATGCGCTGATCGTTCACGATCTGCGCTCGCCCGACGGTGTTCCCACCTATCAGCCCACCCAGTCGTTCACCCGCGGCGTGCAGTTGGTTCTCGCGGGCGGGTTCATGGGGATGCTCGCCGCGGTCAATGACGAGGTCGAGCGCGGTCACCTGGCCAACATCTCGTTGATCTTCGCGGTGATCTTCCTGCTGCACTCGGTGACGTACCGCTCGGCGATCAGCGGCGGCATCATCCTGCTCCAGATCGCGACGGCGACTCTGCTTTCGCTGGCCTACATGGCCGTCCGCGGCGTCGGGCTCAACATCAACACCCTTCCGGTTCAGGCGGTCGGCGTGGGGATCGGCGTGGACTACGCGATCTACATCGTCGACCGCATCCGCCAGGAGTGTGCGCGCACGGGGGACGTCGACGCTTCGATTCGCGCGGCCGTTCGCACCACGGGGACCGCGGTCACCTTCACCGCGACGACCGTGATCGGCGGGATCTTCTTCTGGATCTTCTCCAACCTGCGCTTCCAGGCCGAGATGGCCCAGCTGCTGATCGTGCTGATGGTGATCAACATGATCGGTGCCATGACGGTGGTTCCGGCCTTCTACTCGATCCTGCGCCCCGGCGGGATCGGAGACCGCGGCGCGGCGGGAGAGGGGGCAGAGTAGGGTCTCGCGGGATCGGCCTTGGCCTCCGCCCGGGCCCTCAGGAGCCGTGGGCCAGCTTCTGGAACTCGGAGGCGATCAGCTCCGAAATGCCGGACTGATGCCCCGCACGCCAGTCGCGCCACGGGAAGATGCTCTCCCAGCGATGCAGCTTCTCGAAGCTGAGCGTCGCCGTGACCAGCTCCTCGCCGTTCCCAGCCTCGGCGTAGATCTGGCTGAAGCGCGGAAAGGCCGGCCCCGCGATCATGCTGTGGCCGAGGAAGTCGCCGGTGCGGCCCTCGTCTAGGCGACCGCCTCCATAGCTGCCCGCCGAGTCGAGCCCTCCGACCTGGTTGGCGCTGACGACATAGCACAGGTTCTCCTGCGCGCGGGTGGCGGTGGTGTGGGACATAGAGTCGCGCTTTCCCGGCCCCGCGAACGTGGCGCAGCAGTTCAGGATGATGCGCGCGCCCTTGAGCGCCAGGAGGCGCGTGAGTTCCGGGTTGAACCACGGACCGCCTTTTCTGCCGATTTCTTCTTGGCCATGGATGCCTTCTCCTCTCGGGGCACGGAACCCTCTCTTCGATCATCGACCCTTTGTCTCCAAACCTGGCTTGGAGTTGACCCGCTGCCCCTGCCTATTGGGACGGTGCGATCCCGCGGTCTTGCGAGTCGCGAGTCCCATAGGTGTCGGATCCGGTACGAAAGAATATATTCACGAGCACCGAGACATGATGCTGGGGCCCGGAGAAATCATCGGTAAAGCCAAAAATATCGGTGAAATCGACACCGAACATGTAGTTGTATGCCAGTGACGGACCGATCGTCAAATGACTGCCAATATTGAAATTGAGTCCGATTTCAGGGCCAGCGCCGAACGCCAAAAACACGCTGTCGAAACCCGAGCAGTCTGTACAACCGTCGACGGCAAAGCGGAGTGAAGGCCCTACCCACAGGCGCAGCGCTGGTGTACGAAGAATTCCGAACCCAAAGGTATTGGTGAACGCGAATCCGAAGGTATCCTGCTCGGAAACGAAACCAGAGGCCCGGTATTCTCGTGTACCGGCTTGAAGACCGAGCCGCAGCCGGTAATTGAAGAGGCGATCTTGCGCCAGATTCGTATCCATCACAAAGCCGAAATCTACGGCAGCTCGGTCATGGTCAACGTCGACCCCGAAAACGTCGACAGTTCCCTCTGTGTAGTCGAGTCCTATATAACCACCATATCCAGCCGCGTTCGCGGCTCCTGCAAAAAGTAGGCAAGCGAGGATGAACAGCGCTCCAGTACTCAA
>JACZXC010000465.1 GCA_022571825.1 Myxococcales bacterium
CCCGAACCGATCACTACCGCCCAACCATCGCGACCATACGAGGTCGGAACCCCGCAGATCCCGGCGGTCGAGCCGGGAAAGGCAGACTCTCTAGGAAACACGAACAGGCGGGAAAGCCGTAGCGTTGTGCACCAGTCAGACAATGCCCTTCGGCGCGGACCATACCATACGCGCCATCGGTCCCAACAGTCGGCATTCCCGGCTCGGGGAAGGGCCCGACACCCCCGGGGACACCCCTTTCGCGGACCTTCACGAGGTCCGAAAGCGGCCAGTCCAAGGCCCGCAGACGCGCTATTCCTCCGACGTGCCGCTGGACCCGGACGCCTGCTACCGAGCCCTCCGGACCCGCGATGCCCGCTTCGACGGTCGCTTCTTCACCGCCGTGCGCACCACGGGGATCTACTGCCGGCCCGTGTGTCCGGCCCGTACCCCCAAGCGGGAGAATTGCCTGTTTCTCCCCTGCGCGGCCGCGGCCCAGGAGGCCGGCTATCGGCCCTGTCTGCGCTGCCGGCCCGAAGCCGCTCCCGGGACACCCGCCTGGGTCGGCACCTCGGCGACGGTGTCGCGGGCTCTGGGCCTGATCTCCGAGGGCACCCTCGACGGGGACAGCGTCGAGAAGCTCGCGTCGCGCCTCGGCATCGGGGAGCGTCACCTGAGGCGTCTGTTTCTGCTGCATCTGGGCGCATCGCCGCTGGCGGTGGCACTGACGCGGCGGACGCTGTTCGCCATGAATCTGATCGACGAAACCAATCTGCCCATGGCCGAAGTGGCGCTCTCCTCGGGCTTCTCGAGCATTCGGCGCTTCAACGCCGCGATCCGGGTCACCACCGGGATGTCGCCGCGCGAGCTGCGCCGGATTCGCCCCCGGCCGCGCATCGCAGCGGGCTCCTCCACCATCTCGCTCCGGCTTCCCTTCCGTCCTCCCTACGACTGGGAGGCGATCCGCGACTTTCTTGCCCTGCGAGCCATACCCGGAGTCGAGGCGGTCGGCCCGGACGGCTATCGGCGCAGCCTGAGTCTCGATGGCGTGCACGGGGCCGTGGATGTCCGGAAGCCGGCCGGCCAGAACCACCTGATTGCGCGCATCCAGCTCTCCAGTGCCACTCCGCTCATACAGGTTACCGAGCGCTTGCGTGCCCTGTTCGACTTGAGCGCGGATCCGCTCGAAATCGCCAAATGCCTGGAGCGAGACCCGCGACTGCGCAAGCGGGTGCGAGCCAGGCCGGGCCTGCGAATTCCCGGAGCCTGGGACCCCTTTGAGCTGGCGGTTCGGGCCATCGTGGGACAGCAGATTTCGGTCCGGGGGGCGACGACCCTGGCCGGCCGCTTGGCGGAGAGCTACGGCGAGAAGCTGGATCTCGAGGGCTTCGAGGATCTCCGCTTCGTGTTCCCGCGACCCGACGCTCTGGCGCGCGCGGACCTGACCAGCGTGGGGCTGACGCGGACGCGGGCGGACGCGGTCTCGGCTCTGGCTTCGTCGGTGGCCTCGGGCGAACTCCGGCTCGACGCGTCCCACAGCCTCGAGAAATCCGAGGCAATGCTGCGAGCGATCCCCGGAATCGGAAGCTGGACGGCGCAGTACATCGCCATGCGAGCGCTGCAAGAGCCCGATGCCTTTCCCGAGTCCGATCTGGGAATCCGGCGCGCCCTCAGTACCGGTCGCCCCCCGACCCCGGCCCAAGTGGCGCAGATGGCCGAGGCGTGGCGACCGTGGCGTGGCTACGCCGCGGTGTATCTCTGGACCGGCGGCGCCTCGCCAGCGGCGCCCCGCCGTCGATCTCCGCACTCCTAGTCACGCTCTGGGGTGTCGGGCGATCGCATGCCCAGGGTCGACCGCCCCATGATCGCGACCGCCGTGCGGCGTGGGAGCAGGCGCTGCATCAGCCACGCGGCCCCGCGGTTGGCAATCCCCGGGATCATGCTCGGCTTCTTCCCGAGGGCGGCCAGAGCCTCGGCGACGACCTGCCCCGGCTCCATTTCCGGCGCAGCCATCCCGCCGTGGCCGCTCTCCCGCTGACTGGCCAGATATCGGGGCGTGCGGGTAGCTCCGGCGCAGCAGGCCAGTACGTCGACACCCCGCGGTCGAAGCTCGCCCCACAATCCCTCGGCCAACACCGTGTCGTAGGCCTTGGTCGCCGCATAGTTCGCGATTCCAGGGGCGCCCTGGCCGCCGGCGAGGGACGACATCAGAAGGATCCCCCCGCGCCCGCGATCGGCCATGGCTCGGCCAAAGGTGTGGGAGAACATCAGGGGACCGCGGCAATTGACGGCCAGGGCCTTCAGGTGCTCCTCCAGGGGATCGTCGAGGAAGGGACCGATCCGGGAGTGGGCCGCGTTGTAGACCAGAAGGCCGACCTCCAGACCGT